>NZ_JBHUMZ010000022.1:0-69113 GCF_042685285.1 Piscibacillus salipiscarius
TAGGAATGCTCCTGCAGGAACAGCACGAGCTGAAAATCACGCCAAACGAACGGGAGTGAGTTTGGGGAAGTTGAAGCCGTGCCTGCGGAAAGCGAAGCATTTTGATGCAGCTAAAAAATGAAGACGAATATTAGGGGTTGATCTCTCCTCTAATATTCGTCTTCTTCTAGATTAATTAATATTTTGTCCCAGCCTCTTGGTTTTTCGAGTAAATAAAAAAAGTTTCTAGTAAAATTGCAATTTTGTCTAGTAAATCTTAAATTTTGTCTAGTATTTTTTCGGAATTGTCTAGTAAATCTCTAGAATTGTCTAGTAACGTAACTGTTTTGTCTAGTATTGTATTAAGATTGTCTAGTTAATCTGAAGTTTTTCTCTTTCCTCGTTATACAATCGGCTCAGCGTACTTATTTTCTAAGCTTTCATTTAATGGGCGGCCGGTATCGTATGATATATCGCCGAGTAGGTCAAAGGCTGTTGCCCGCACTTCATCCAATGGTTTTTCCCAATATTGTAAAATAGCATTAACGAGAGTTACCGCCTCATCTCTGGCTTGTTTGTATAAATCAATAAAACTCTCTGTACTTGGCTCTTGAGTAGCTGAATGATGCCAAACCTCGTGCCGTTCATTTAAAAAGTCCGTTACCTCCGTGATTGGCCTATGTGAAATAGGTGGAATCACTTTTCCTAATAATTTATTTTTCCATCCATATGGATCATAAACGATTCTTAAAGCTAGCTTCATATCTTGATAAGACTTCTGAACAAAGCCTTCCTGCATTGACAGGTCATCTCCAAAATGTTCGTGCAAGATCTTCTCTAACATCACAGACAAATAGGAGTTAAGCTCTGTGCCCACATTTAATTTCTGAGAAACCGGTTCCTTCCAGGTTTTAATATTTCTAAAGTTCCACAGCATTAACGTATCAATAATCGTCTCGAGCTTTTGATGGTCATAGTCTTTATAACCAGCTCTATAATGAATATATGGATGCGT
The DNA here is from genome assembly GCF_042685285.1 of Piscibacillus salipiscarius. Classification (NCBI taxonomy): domain Bacteria; kingdom Bacillati; phylum Bacillota; class Bacilli; order Caryophanales; family Bacillaceae; genus Piscibacillus; species Piscibacillus salipiscarius. The sequence continues at coordinate 995 of NZ_JBHUMZ010000022.1, forward strand.
TACACGATCGAGAACATGATGAGTGATAAAACCCAGTGTATAGGCTTTCGTTTCGTCTGTTCCAATTTTAGCGCCTTCAATCATATCACGTAGGACGATCCCGCATTTATTACGGTGCATGAGAAGTCCTAGGTCATTAATTGGAGAACTCTTTGTCCAAGGCCAGGGGTTATGATAGAAGAACGGGTCTGGCCCTTGTGCTCCTAAATTAAAGTAATGTTGGTGCTTACGTACTTGAGAGCTTAACGGGACATATTCCATGACATCTTCACAAAATAAAATATGGGTCCAGACGTTTGGCATACGATCACCTTCTTAAATACTTGATACATAACTGATTCTAGATATATGGGTAAATCCCTTCTTTTTGAAGAAAATGTCAGGTTATGTCGGAAAATAAAAGGGAAAAGGTTTATCTAAAGAGGTTTTTGTTTAAAATGTTCTTAGCTGGTCTTATAATGAATAAGTAGCTCCTAAGAGGAGGAAAGATCATGTTCAAATTAATTAAGTATGCCGTTGTACTGTTAGTCATCGGTTATATTATAAATTCCCTGCCAGAGTCGATGTTTACAGATTCTAAGCAAAACGCAGCATCTAATGAAGAGACGACTGCTGTTGAAGAAGTCGGGAGCAGAGTTCAGCATTTAGTGACCAATGTTGACTGGGCAGAGGCTACGGAGAAAGCTGTCAATGGACTTAACCGTGCAGCGATGATGCTGTCTATGTACTTAGAAGGTGATGAAGACGTTGATGTAGTCCCAGTTTTTAAAGGTGATGAAGTAGACGGGACAGAGCGGGATTCTGACCAAGTCCATGAGTTTGAACGCCGCGTTCATGAACTGGTGAATGAAGAGCGAAAAAAGCGGGGACTTGAGCCACTTGAGTTTTCTGTTGACGTCAGCCATGTCGCTCGCGCTAAATCTCAGGATATGGCAGACAAAGATTATTTTAGTCACGAATCACCAACGTATGGATCACCATTCGATATGATGCAAGAATTTGGCCTGAAATACATGGCAGCTGGCGAAAATATCGCGATGGGTCAACGGAGTCCAGAACAAGTCATGGAGGGCTGGATGAATAGTGACGGACACAGAAAGAACATTCTCCATGAAAACTTCACACATCTAGGTGTCGGTTTTATTAAAGACAACGGAACTTATTACTGGACGCAGATGTTTATAGGGAAGTAGGAAGAAGCCGGATCACAATGAGTGGTTCGGTTTTTGTATAGTAATTAATATGTGAATAGGAGGAATTACAGTGAATTTAAATAAAATAGACTACTTACTGCTTATTGGGATAGGTGTTTTACTAATTATTGATCATTTTGTTAGTGGATTCTCACATAATTTTCTAGCTTGGATTTTTGCTGGGCTGATCGTTTATAGTTTAAATTATAAAAAGTACAAGGAAGGATCATTAGAGCAGATAAGGAACTGGCAAGTCGTCAGCACGTTGATCATAACAGGAATGGTCATCATTTTCTCGTTAATCGGTACCGTTAATGAACCAGGGGTATCTTTTGCTAGCGGAATATTCTGGTTCGCCATATTGCTTTCGATTTTTGAAATTATGTACCAAACCAATCAGATAAAACAAGGAACTGACGATCGTTAATTCCTCTGGTTAGTATAAAAAATTCTGATCCACATGATAACTTAACTTTACATTGAATATAATCTACCAATGAAAGGGTGGATTGTCATGTGGAAGGAATTCAAGCAGTTTGCTTTGAGAGGCAATGTCATAGAACTAGCTATTGCAGTAATTATTGGGACGGCTTTTAGTAAAATCGTAGACTCACTTGTAAACGACATCCTAGCACCTGTTTTAGGACTGCTTGCAGGCGGGACAAGTTTAAAATTTTTGGTCATTAACATTGATGGGACCGTTATTCGTTACGGAGCTTTTTTACAATCAACCATCGACTTCTTAATTATTGCCTTTTCAATCTATATCTTTATCAAGATTTTTAATTACATTAGAGGGAAAGAAAGTGTAAAACTTGAGGAGGCTCCTCACCCTAATCAAGAAGTGCTGAATGAAATACGTGACTTGTTAAAGGAAAAGAAAAAAGACGAAAGAGGCCCGAAGTTACGTATCAAATAGTAAGGAAGCGGTCTACTAACTAGAAACTTTTTCTATGGTATATATTAACTCTTAAAATCTGGTTGAAAGTTGTTATAATGTGCGTGTGGGGGTCAAGACATCTAAGGAGGTAATACCTTGAAAATGTTAAGACCAATTACGGCTGTGTTAATCGCAGTCATTATGTCAATTATTTTAGCTACTGGACAAGTAGCAGCAAGTAGCCAAGTCGATAGCCAGTCGTCAAACGAAGCACACACATTCACAGTTAATTTCTCTGAGTGGTTCCAACAGGATACAAAGTTTAATTGGAATAAATTTATAGATTACTACTGGAATCAAGCACAAAAACAGCAGCCAGTAGAAGATAAAGAGAAGCAAGCTGAGCCAAAAGAAGAGGCTCCAAAGCAAGAACAACCGGCTGAGCAAGAGCAGCCAGCTAAACAGGAGCCAGCTCCTGAAAAGCAACCTAAACAAGAGCAACCAGCTGAAGCTCCTCAAAAAGAGCAACAAGAACAAAAAGCTGAAGCTCCACAGCAAGATCAGCAACAAGAGCCAGCTCAAGAAAAGCAAGATCAACAACAAACTTCAGACTTACAAGCATTTGAGCAAAAAGTTGTTGAATTAGTCAACCAAGAAAGACAAGAACGTGGTTTACAACCATTAAAAGCTTCATCTGAATTAAGTGATGTTGCACGCGAAAAATCACGTGATATGGCTAAGAACAATTACTTCAGCCACACATCACCAACTTACGGTTCACCGTTTGATATGATGAAGCAGTTTGGAATTGACTACCGTACTGCAGGTGAAAACATTGCGATGGGTCAAACGACTCCAGAACAAGTTATGAATGGCTGGATGAATAGTGATGGCCACCGTAAAAACATCTTAAGCAGTAACTTCACACACATTGGCGTTGGCTACGTTGAATCAAATGGACAAACTTACTGGACACAAATGTTCATTGGTAAATAAATAGAGAGAGTAGAAAAAGGGAGACGTCTGGCTTAACTTTCTGTTAGGTCGGGCGTCTTTTTCTTAAGCTGAAATTGACCACGTTTACTAGACAATTTGACTGTTTTACTAGACAAAATTTAAGTTTTACTAGACAATTTCGAAATTTTACTAGAAGATTTTTTAATATACTAGACAATGAACATGTGCTTGGAGTACTAGGAGAGCTCTTTTGTGTTAAGATATGTTAAAACATGAATTACACTAGGGGGTCATAACATGGTATTTGAAACGGACCGGATTTACTTTCGCAAATTAGCTAAGGATGATGTCAAAACACTCTATAATTGGCACAATGACGTTGAAGTGTTTACGAACATGAGATCGTCACTTGATCTTTACAACCATGAAGACATTGAAGAATTTTATGACAAAATTAAAGAAGGTAAGAGCTTCATCATTGTTAATAAAGAAGACAATCGTGATATTGGAAATATTTCATTGGTTGGCCTTAACTTTAGGCAGCGTCATGCAGAGATCTTATTACTAATTGGCGAAAAAGATTACTGGGGGCAAGGTTACGGGAAAGAAGCGTTTCGACTGCTATTAAATTATGCGTTTAAAGAGCTCAATTTACACAGAGTTAGTTTAAAAGTGTTTTCGTTTAATCAGAAGGCTAAGAAAATGTATGAGAATCTTGGTTTTACAGTTGAAGGCAAACTAAGAGAGAGCTTCTTTAGACACGGAGAATGGCATGATATTTATATCATGAGTCTTCTGCAGCAGGAATACGCTGAACTAAACGAATAACGATGCTTTACATATCATATTTTTGTGGTAATATATTGAAAAAGTGAATCCAATGATGAAGAGAGTAATTTAGATGTAGCTAACAGCGAGTTAGGGTTGGTGTGAGCCTAACAGTGAAACCTAAATGAACCGCACTTCTGAGGAGCTACCTGAAACCTAGTATGGTGAGCCGGGGTAACCCCCGTTATCAATGTAAAGTGGCCTGTTAGTTTTAACAGGTAAAAAGAGTGGTACCGCGACAACTCGTCTCTTAATGGTTAAGAGGCGAGTTTTTTTATTGAGGAGGAATCTAATGGATATAAAACAGTCTCTCACAACGGTCATTCACGAACATGTTAGTGAACATTTAACCTTAAAGGAAGTAGCAAAGTTAATTGAAAAGCCTAAAAGTGAAAACCATGGAGACTATTCGTTTCCTTGTTTCATTTTAGCCAAAAAAATGCGTCAATCCCCACAGGGAATTGCTTCAGACATAACAAAGAAGATCGAGGATCCACTAATTGAACAAGTAGAAGCAGTTGGACCTTATGTCAATATCTTTTTAGACAAATCAGTTGTGAGTACAAACGTGCTTAAAACCATTCTAAAAGAAGGCAGCAATTACGGTCAGTCGCAAATTGGCCAGGGTGAGAAGATCGTTTTAGATTTTTCCTCACCTAATATCGCTAAGCCTTTCTCGATGGGGCATTTACGGTCTACAGTCATTGGTCAGTCACTTGCGAATATTGTTGAGAAGGTGGGTTTTCAATCAGTCAAAATTAATTATCTAGGTGATTGGGGAACCCAGTTTGGAAAGCTCATTTATGCCTACAAACTATGGGGCGATGAGAATAAGGTGCGCCAGAATCCGATCAAAGAGCTGCTGGAGCTTTATGTGAAATTTCATAAAGAAGCGGAAGCGAACCCTCAGTTAGAAGATGAAGGACGAAATTGGTTTAAAAAACTGGAAGATGGAGATGAAGAGGCTCATCAACTATGGGACTGGTTTAGAGATGAATCACTAAAAGAATTTAAGAAAATCTATGATTTGTTGGGTGTGGATTTCGATTCTTATAATGGTGAAGCCTTTTATAATGACAAGATGGCTAACACGATTAATCAGCTTAAAGAAAGAGAACTATTAGTTGAATCAGATGGAGCAGAGGTAGTCAGTTTAGATGAGTTTGACCTTCCACCTTCGTTAATAAAGAAGCGTGACGGGGCAACGTTGTATGCGACGCGTGATCTTACAGCTGCTATTTACAGGCAAAATCAATATCAGTTCAAACAAGCGATCTATGTCGTTGGACATGAACAGTCCTTGCATTTTAAGCAGCTATTTTTAGTTCTGCAGAAGATGGGCTTCACGTGGGCACAGAATATGCACCATGTTCCGTTTGGTTTTATTTTAAAAGATGGCAAGAAGATGTCGACCCGTAAAGGTAAAGTTGTGTTACTCGATCAAGTTATTCAAGAAGCGATTGAGTTAGCTAAGGAGAATATCGATGACAAAAATCCGTCCTTGGAAAATAAGGAGAAAGTCGCGGAGATGGTTGGTGTGGGTGCCATTATCTTTCACGATTTGAAAAATGATCGCCTTAACAATGTAGAGTTTTCACTTGAAGACATGCTCCGGTTTGAAGGCCATACAGGTCCTTATGTTCAGTATACGCATGCACGCGCCCAGTCTATTTTAAGTAAATATGCGGCAGAGCCAAAGGTGAATGATGGTGTAAACGATGATGAATCTTGGCCAGTCGTAAAACGATTACATCAGTTTCCAGAAGTGATTTTAAAGAGTTATATAGAATACGAGCCATCTGTTATTGCTAAGTATTTAATTGACTTATCGCAGGCTTTTAATAAATATTATGGGAAGGTCAAGATATTACATGATGATAGGCAGCTAGACGATCGTCTTGCATTAGTCGAATCAACAGGAATTGTAATTAAAGATGGATTACGTTTATTAGGAATTAGTGCCCCCGAGAATATGTAAACCTGCAGGTAAAATAGCTCAACATGTTGATAAAAGTTGAAAACGTGAAGGTAAATCGCAAAAACATGAAGATAAATCGTGAAAACCTGCAGGTAAATTAGAAAAACCTGCAGATAAACCAAAAAAACCTGCAGCTACAATAAAAGCTTGAGGCCTTGCGCCTCAAGCTTTTTCATCTTCTAATATCCAATCGACGGCTTCACTTAAATCTTTAAAGCTTTTATAAGCTTCTGGATGTGTGTTTACTACCATTAGACTTTTAATACCGACTGCATTCCCTGCTTCGATATCAGGCTCGCGGTCGCCGACCATATAACTTTTCATTATATCGATATCATAATCATCAATGAGGTCGAGTAACATTTGTGAACCTGGTTTTCGGCAGTAACAGTTTTCATGAGGGGCATGCGTGCATGCCATAATTTCGTGTATTTGCGCGCCTTGCTTTGCGAGTTCTCTAGCCATATGATCATGAATATCGTTTAGCGTATCTTCTGTCATATAACCTAATCCAACACCACCTTGGTTTGTAACGACAAACACTTTAAAGCCGGCATCGTTTAACTTTTTAATCGATTCAGGTACGTTTTCTAAGAAATACAGATCTTCTTTACGATTGACAAACTTAACGCGATGGGTCTTGACTTCATTAATGACACCGTCGCGGTCTAAAAATACTGCTTTATTCAATTGCACATTCATCCTTCCATGCTAATCTGTTGATGATCGGTTTCATCTATTGTCCTAAATTTAAATATAAGAACTAAAAACACTATTTGAGTGATGAGCCCAGCAATTGCTAGGATTATGATAAAGCCTAATAAATGGCTGACATTGATACTAAATGTGTTTAACAGCGCAATAAAGAACATGATAACCAAATAGGCTTTCATCGTCTTCTCCGTACGCCTTTTTAAATCACTACGATTCATTTGGTCAGCCAATTCAATTAATAACAGAAAGATGTAATAGGCTAAAACAATACTTAATATCGTAACACCTAAAAAGTAAAAGTTCCAGAGTCCGAGTGTTGTATAAGTGGCATTAGGGTCCACAAACATTTCTGGAATTACTAAGCCGGCGAGAAGAATAGAAATAATTTGAGCCGTTCTAGCAGGCTGAATGTTATTGGCAAAAAAGTTAAATCCTACTGTCGTGATGACATAACCTAAAGGGTCCATTAAGACGTCGAACTCATTTAATCGAAAATCTAAAAAGACAATTAATAACCCCCAAAAAATTAATAAAATGGCTTTTCTCATGTATGTTATTCCCCTCTCGCTTTGATTAATTCCTGAATATCCTTTGATGATAGGTTAGGATCTTCATGTAATAGCAGAGGAATGGCGAATGACTCGCCTTGGTCGGTCGTTCCGTTTAACTGAGCTCGAAAAAGGTACATATGAGTCTTATCTAAATCAATTTGAGTATATATGTATAATTGCTTACCTTGTTCGATCTTGTAAGGTTCGGCATCTTGAAAAAGCCCCCCAGGTAGTTCAGACCACTCGGCCTTCATCAAAGGTTCAATCGGGTGATTTTTCGATTTATTTATTTCCTCTCGCCACTCTTGTTTCGTCGTTCCTTTGGCGGTGTTCAGTTTAACTTCAAAATCTCCTTTAACTTCTTCTAAAGGTATACTTAATGATTCGATCTGTGCGCTCTCATGAAACTGTTTTGATTCAATCGCACGTCCATCGCTACCACTTCCATAGTGTCTTGATGTGTATATGTGGGGTTTTTTCTCAAATTGAGAAGGTTTCTTCACGTTTACATGGCCAACATCGACTTTCGCTGAAGTTCCATCATTAAAGTGGACCGTCATGTCATTAAAAGAAAACGGTAATTGAATTTCTCTAACAGATGGTTCGTTAAAATAAATAAAAATTTCTCTTAACGCATGATGGCTATATTCCGTAATATTTCTAGGTTTGTTTGGATGTTGAAACGCGAAAGAATTATTTTGAAGATGAAAGGTTTTACCATTAATCGTGACATAATTGATTTTTCGCTGATTAAATTTATTATCTATGTAGTAAAATTTTAAAGGTGTTTCTCCAACTTGATGTACGTAATAGTGTTCTAAAAATAACGGTTGATCTAGTTGTTGTGCGTTAAAGTATATGGAATTACCAATGGAGCTCAAAACAATAATGAGCAGCCCTAGTAACAGAAACTTTAATTTCATTCTTAATTCCCCCTCATACATAGCTATATGTTACCAAAAAATAGATTAGAAAAAAATGGTTTATATCAGAAGTCTTTCATCGGACAGACACCCATTCTTTAAAGTCTTACATATGATGATGGTGTGAGGCTTTTTAGAAAGGAGAATAAACCATGAACGGATATAACGGACAACATGGTCCATATCGGCAGCCAGATGATGATGATCAGTTTTCTCCATTTAACTTTCTTGGACAATTAATCGGTTTTCCTGGTCAATCGCCGGGAGGGTTTCCGCCAGGGCAAGGGTTTGGCCCAGGTGGCTTCCCAGGCGGTGGTCCTGGAGGCTTTCCAGGAGGTCCAGGTGGGTTCCCAGGTGGCGGCCCAGGAGGTTTTCCTGGCGGAGGACCGGGTGGCTTTCCAGGTGGACTAGGTCAAGGACCAAGTGGCCCCCCACAAGGACCACCTCCATCTTTTACCCCGCAGCAAGGTGGTCAGTACGGAGTTCAAGCGGTAGACCCGGGTTCCATTAGGGGCTGCTTGTACCGATACACTTATGTATGGCTAGATAACCGCCAGCGTTTCTGGTTCTATCCAACATATGTCGGTAGACGCTCAGTATCTGGTTACAGGTGGACTGGGTTCTTCTGGGTGTATTATGGTGTAGATTTAAGACGAATCGATTCATTTCAGTGTTATTAGGATCTGAAAAGAGCTGAGCGCCCGTTTAACCACGGAGAAATTTACTGTATTAGCACAAAAAAGGACCCCACATTTTACTGTGAGGTCCTAAAAACTATTAGGGGGAGGAGATAGTTTATTCTAATACCGATGATACGGCTTGATCGCTATTGATAATTAATAATACTTTACCTTCATCCATGTCTTCTTCATATTCTTCAGCTTCATCTTTACTAAAGCCCATTTCTTGAAGTTTAGTTCTAAGTTCGTCACCTTTTTTGTTGAACATATTATTCAAGAAGTTTTTCATATCTTGCTCACTAAAGCCAATCGTGTTGGCTTTTGCATTACTCGCAATACGTTCTGTACGATCGTCATCATGTGACAATATATACACTTCAGAGTTGTCAATTCCGTGATCTTTTAGTTTTTGAACATCTTGAACAAGTTTTTCATCATTCGTATATTCTTTTACAAATGGCATGTCTTTCACTCCTTCTTTAATATGTTACATTAGGTGTTTACCACGTGAACGAAATCTAAAACATACAAGAAGGGCTTAACTTAATAAATCATCAAAATCTCGCTCGCCTCTTACGATTAATAGAATCTTCCCTTGATCCAACATCGCTTCATATTGTTCAGCGCTTTCTTCTGATACGCCAACTTCTTCTAGTTTTGCTCTTAATTCATTGCCTTTTTGGTCAAATCCTTCACTTTGCATGAGTTCGATCGTATGTGTTCGAGTTTTATGAGCTAAATCTTCTGTATGCTCATCATCATGAGTCAATACATAAATATCTTCTTGACTGACACCATTACCTAATAATTTCTTAATGTCATGTTCAATGTTTTGGTCATTTTTATAATCTTTTACATACGCCATAAAACTTTCCTCCTTAATAACCTGAACGTTTGTCGTCAAATTTATAGTCGTCAATCATGTGAAAGTCATGCTTCTGCAATGGAGTTTCAGCAGGGCCTTCTAACACCTCACCAGTATATGAGAATCGAGATCCATGACAAGGACAATCCCATGAACGTTCTGATTCATTCCAATTAACTTCACATCCTGCATGAGTACATGTCGTGTCAACGATATGAACTTGTCCATCGGGATCTTTATAAGCTCCTTTTCGCTCACCATCCATTCGTATAATCGAACCTTCATCATGATCTAACTCTTCAATTTTAGTGCGTGGCACTTCCATTTTTCCTTTAATTAAGTGTTTAGCCATATCCAAGTTTTCCATGAAAAATTTCTTTAAACTTGGATCTGGTGAAAAGCGAGAAGGAGAAAAGACGTCTTGATATGGATTCATCTCACCTAAAACATAATCACTCATTAACTTTGCGGCATTAGTTCCATTCGTCATACCCCATTTACGGTAGCCTGTTGCAATTAGTACGTTTTGTCGTTTCTTAGTAATCGGGCCAACATATGGAATTTTATCTAGGGTGATAAGATCCTGAGCTGACCATCTGTGTAAAATTTCATATTCATTTTCTGTAAATAAGTCATCACAGAAGCGTTTTAAGCCTTTAAAGTGTTCCATCATGCCTTTACCTTGACCAGTCTTGTGATCCTCACCACCGATTAAATAAACCTCTTCGCCATTATAAGTAGCCTTACGGATTGAATGTTCTGGTTTATCAACACTTAAGTACATGCCACCTGGATAAGGTTTGTTAGCTTTAACAGCTAACACATATGAACGGCTGGCATACATTCTAGTTGAATAGAGTCCCGTTCCTTCATAAAAAGGAAAGTGAGAACAGGCTAACGCGTAGTTAGCTTTCACACGAAAGCCGTCTCGAGTGACAACGACAGCGGCACCGTGAGCATCCTCAACATCAACAGCAACTGTCTGTTCATAGAACTTCCCGCCTTTATCCTGGATGAGTTTAATTAAATGAGATAAGTATTTTAGCGGATGGAACTGCGCTTGATTTTTCATAGATAAAGCATTTTCAATTGGAACATTAAAGGGAATCTCACTTTCTAAATTTCCTTTAATATTTAAGTTGTCATAAGCTTGGTACTCTTTTTCAAGCTTATTTTTGTACTCTCCAGAAGTTGAAAATAGATAGGCATCCTGTTTCTCAAAATCACAATCAATTTGATGGTTCGTCACAAGCTCTTCAACCAATTTAAGTGCGTCCATATTCGCCTCATAATAGAGTCTGGCTGTGTTATACCCCATTTTATTAATTAAATCCTGATAGATAATTTCATGCTGGGCGGTTACTTTTGCCGTCGTATGTCCAGTTGTGCCATTTAATAACGTACTAGCTTCAAGTAACGCGACTTTAATATTTTGTTGTGACAAAAGATAGGCGGCAGTTATGCCAGTAATTCCACCACCAATAATGACGACATCAGTTGTTAAGTCTTCAGTAAGTGGTTCAAAGGTCGGAATTGAAGTCTCTTCAAACCATATAGAATGAGACTGATCCGGAAATTTAGGTTTAGACATCATTTTACACTCCATTTCTATATACCCTTTTTGTGTAGTATTTGTCACAATCAGAAGGATATTCAGATGCATTATTTTATTGTAAAATATAGTTAGATGGAGGGGATTAAATGTCGACGGCAGTTTATTTAATTATAGGTGTTTTATTTGTCGTAACGTTAATTGGTACATTCTTAATTGGGAAAAATGAAACAAATAAAGTTAAAAAGTATGAACAAGAAGGCCACTCACCAAAAGATGAACTTAAACGTTCTTGGGAATATGAGACATCTTCATTGCAGAAAAACATTCCGTCTCTGTTAATTATTTATGGAGTCGTGGTCATTGCAAGCATTATCGCTTTAGCCATTTATATTTTCTGATTTGACATAATTTTGTAATATTCATTTAAACCTTGTGTAATATGAAAGCGGTTCAAGTGGTGTTATTCTTATAATTAGAAAAAGGTTATTTCCCCCTAGTCACATATAGTGAGAAGCAGTAGTGAAGCTATGAACACATGTTCATAGCTTACTTTCTTTTGTCAAAAGGAAATTCGACATAACTTGCGAAATATATATATAAGGGGGGATTTCGTGGAGAACGTATTTAACCCGTTTCCAGAACTTGAAACAGAGCGAATTAAATTAAAGAAGCTTACCTATGAGGATGCTGCAGATATCCATCATTACGCAAGTCAACGCATCGTATCAGACAATGTCACTTGGGATGCCCATAAAAGTATAGAAGAAACATTACAGTTTATTGATTTTGCCCAAAGTCGATATGCGGACCATCAAGTAGCGCCATGGGAAATTAATCATAAAAAAGATCAAAAAGTAATCGGGACGGCCGATTTTGTATGGTGGAAGAAAGATCATCGTGTAGCAGAGATTGGCTATGTCTTATCACCGGATTATTGGGGAAAAGGTTTAATGCCAGAAGTGGTCAATAAAATGATAGATTTTGGCTTTAATAACATGAAACTTGTTAGAGTCCAGGCCTTATGTTTTGAAGAAAATATTAATTCTGAACGTGTGATGCAAAAAGTCGGGATGTCATACGAGGGAACGATGACGAAGAGATTTTTTGTTAAAGGTGAACACAAAAACTTAAAAATTTATGCCATAACTAATTAACCCAAGGAATTAAGCATCCTTGGGTTGTTTTGACTCTGGTTTTTTTTCATTTAACATTTTTTTAAGTTCTTCTTTATATTTTCGTGAGACTAAGATATATAAGAAGTCTCCAGGTTTAATTTCAGTATCACCATAAGGTGTGATTAACCGATCACCTCGCACAATGGCACTGATTGTAGCTCTTTTCGGAAATTCGATATCTTTTAATGTTCTACCCACCACCGCATTATCGCGATTTGCCTGAAACTGAATCATCTCGGCATTTGCTTTGGCAATTGAAATCAACTCAATAGAATGGTGCGGAGTATCTTTAACTGGCCCCATTAGACCTAATTTTTCCGCGATATAGTTAATCGATGAACCTTGAACAAGAGCCGATGTTAAGACAACGAAAAAGATAATATTGAATAATAAAGTAGCATTTTCAATACCGGCTACAATTGGAAAGGTAGCTAAGACGATTGGTACAGCACCGCGTAGACCTGCCCAAGATAAGAAAATCTTTTCTTTTACGGTATACTTCATTCGAATTAATGACAAGAACACGGCAGCTGGCCGAGCTATAAAAATAAGAACGAATGAAATTAATAATCCTTGCGTCATGACACTAAAAGAAAAGACGTGTTCAGGAAAAGCAAGTAATCCTAAAATCACGAACATTAGAATTTGAGCCATCCAAGCGAACCCTTCATTAAATTGCGAAATAGAATAACGGTAAGTTAATTCTGAGTTACCAATCACAAGGGCTGCAACATATACAGCTAAAAACCCACTGGCATCAATGGTTGAAGCAATACTATAGGTTAGTAACCCAAACGATAAAGTAAAAATCGGGTATAAACCAGATGATTCTAAATTAATTCGATTAATTGAAAACGAAGCTAATTTACCGATGCTTAGTCCAAGTAATAGACCCATTCCCATTTGCCAGAAGAAAGAAGGAATCATGATCCAAAGACTTGTGTCAGGTTGTAATAGTAGTTCAATAAAAATGAGTGTTAAGAATACAGCCATGGGATCGTTTGTACCTGACTCAGCTTCAAGAGTTGCTCCCATCTTGGCTTTAATATTTCGTTCTTTTAATGCTGCGAACACGGCTGCGGCATCAGTAGAACCAACAATAGCACCAAATAATAAGGCCTCATACCATAAGACATCTAATATATAATGAACGGCTACTCCTGTGATCAGTGATGTAAGAAGGACACCAACAGTTGCAAGCGAGATAGAAGGTAGGGCAACAGATCGAACGGTCTTCCATTTTGTTTGAAGACCACCTTCAAAAAGAATAATAATTAGTGCTAGAATACCTGCCATTTGAGCAATTTCTGCATTATCAAAGTAAATCCAGCCTAACCCGTCGCTACCAATTAACATTCCGACGAGTATGAAAAGGACTAGTGAAGGAAGACCAATGCGGCTAGAGAATTTTGCAGCTATGACTCCACTAATTAATAGAAAAGCTATGATTAATACGAATACATCATTATCAAACGAACCTAATTGCATGGCAGTTCCCCTTTTTTCACATTGTCTATTAACTATTTTATCAAAACTTCTTATTAATTTCTTCTGATAAAACTTTTCAGGTTCATAATTAAACTTATTAATAAGAGTTGGTATAATTGAACTATGTTAAAATAAAATTATTAATTTTCTGAATAAGGAGGATGCTGATGAGTAACCAAGTTCCCGTTTTAAAATCTCAATTATCGCCGCCGCCAGTAAAAGATCAATTTATCCATCGCATTAAATTACATAGACAATTACAACTCATTCCTAACTATCCTCTAACAATCATTTATGCTGGAGCTGGTTATGGTAAAACGGTTGGTTTAAGTAGGTTTATCCAAGACTTAGATTCTAAATCGTGTTGGCTAACAGTTGCCGAATATGACCAGCATATTATTAGATTATTAACGAAAATGGTGACAGCTATTCAATCCGCCTCACCTGAATTTGGTCGTGATTTAATGGATCAATTTAATCAATTGAATCAACATGTAAAAGATGATGAGCTTTGGACGTTAATGACGATGATGGTTAATGAAATAGAAGCCTTAAATGATGAACTAGTTTTAGTAATTGATGACGTTCATGTGTTAAATCAAGCCCATTCTTTTCATAAATGGATGCAGTTATTAATTAAGCATATTCCAAAAAACATTCACATCGTCATATCGACTAGGCATAAACCTAACTGGACACCATTACAACAATTAAAGGTCCAAGACGATTTATTAGAGATTATCACTCAACACCTTGCCTTGTCATTAGATGAAATGGATCACCTGATTAGAGACATGAATAGCATCGAACTAAATGATGATCAAGTTGAAGATATTTATAGCCTGACTGAAGGCTGGCCAATTGCTTGTTCAATGGTGGTGCAACAATTATCATCGGGGGTCTCTATTAATTAACTCTTAAATGAAACAGATTTTGTTTTAAAGGATTTATATCAATATATGCAAGTTGAAATTTTTTATAAACAACCTTCAATCGTCCAAAAGTTTATTGAACAAACAAGTGGTTTAAATGAATTAACAGAAGACTCGTGTAACCGTCTAATCCATATTTCACATTCAGACTTAAGTCTGATGTAAAAACATTCCCAAGTTGGTAACACTTTTCAGAAAATTTGTTATATAATGACAATGGATTATGAAAATGGGGGATGAGAATGGAGAAAATTATTGAGGTTAGGAACTTAGAGAAGGTTTACAAAAAGAAGAAGACAAAAGAACTTGTCAAAGCAGTAGATGGCGTTAGTTTTGATGTTTATCGAGGTGAAATCTTAGGTTTGTTAGGTCCAAATGGTGCTGGTAAAACAACGACCATTAAGTCAATTTGTGGTCTGTTAAAACCGAATGGAGGAAGCGTACATATAAATGGGTTTGACTCTAATAAAGAACGACTAAAGGCAGTCAATTATATTACGGCAGTGTTAGAAGGGAACAGAAATATATACTGGAGACTCACAGTTAGGGAAAACATGGAGTATTTTGCAGGGAATCGCGGAATCTCAAAAAAAGCGATTCAAGGTAAAATAGATGAGTTACTAGTTTTTTTCAATTTGAAAAATAAAGAGCAAGAACTGGTTAGTAGTTTGTCACGGGGGATGCAGCAGAAACTTGCGATCGCGATTGCATTACTCCCGGATACGGATGTGATTTTATTAGACGAACCGACTTTAGGGTTAGACGTTGAAACAAGCTATGAGGTAAGAGACTTACTTAAACAGATTGTGAGCGAGCAAGGTAAAACGATTATTATAAGTACTCATGATATGCCTATTGTTCAAGACATTTGCGATAGAGCGGTGATCATAAATGGTGGTAAAGTCGTAGCAGATGAAAAGGTTGAAGATTTAATTAAATTGTTTGAGACAAGAGCTTACAGTTTCACTATTGAAGAAGTCCTCACAGAACAGCAGAAAGTAGCCATCCATAACCACTTTCCGATAGTTGAAATAAATGACCTCCAGATTAACGTGACCTTGGAAAAAGAAGACGACCTTTATATCATTATGGATATTTTAAAAAGTAATCAAACTAAAATTGAAAAAATTGATCGTACGACAGTCGATTTTGAACAGGTCTTTATGCAGTTAATAAAGGAGGGGAATGACATTGACACAGCTGTGGCATCTCACTAAAGCCAATATGGCAAAAGAATATATAGAGTTAAAACGCTATTATCCCAATACGATCACCATGATTGTTCAATTTTATTTCGTCTTTTTAGCCATGCTGCTAGGACTATATGCTATTGGAGACCCCCAACAAGTTGATACGAACGTACAATACGTCATAGTAAACTACGTGATATGGTTTTTCATGTTAACCATTATGCAAAATTTAGGGTTTGTCGTGCTAGTCGAAGCACAGAGAGGTACTTTAGAGCAGCTCTTTATGTCGCCACTCGGCATGTGGAAAGTGCTTTTAGCAAGAATTGTCTCAAATGTATTGATTTATGGTGTGATTGTGTTTGTGTTACTTATTCTATCTATGTTAACGGCCGGCGAGTGGCTTATTTTAAGAATTGATATCGCATTACCAATTTTTATGGTTACGACTTTAAGTATGATTGGAGTTGGCTTTTTATTAGCAGGACTTGCAATTATTATTAAACAAATTCAATCCGTCTTAAATGTCCTTCAGTTTATTTTAATGGGGTTAGCTTTTGTACCACTATCAGTAGCTCCTTATTTAGTGTTTGCTCCATTTTCCAAAGGAATTGATATGGTACGTCAAGTCATGATCCACGGATATACATGGGGAGATTTTACAGCATTAGATTACACAGCTTTGCTTCTAAATTCAGTCTTTTACTTAGTGTTTGGAATTTTTATTTATTTAAGGTCTGAAAAAATTGCTATGGAAAAGGGACTTTTGAGTCAATATTAAATTTGAACGTGACAGAATAAATATTCTTTGTTAAAGTAAAATTATGAAAATTGAAAATGATGCACTACTAGGGGTGCCCAATAATCGTGGGCTGAGAGGAAGCACGCATGCTTCTAACTCTTAAAGGACCTGATCTGGTTAATACCAGCGTAGGGAAGTAGCTATGTATGACTTAGTATGTCTTCTAACGTCAGGTCCAGTTATGGCCTGACGTTTTTTTGTGTATATTTAGGTCCTTTTTTAGCATCAAAGGGAGGTGAAGTAGTGGGGCAAGTTCGTAAATTAACTGTTATGTCAGTGTTTATTGCAATCGGTATTGTTGGATCTCAGTTTATTTGGTTTCCAGCAGGAGTTGCTAAAGCTTATCCAGTTCAACATGCCATTAATGTCATGGCAGCCATTTCCCTTGGAACAGGTCCAGCTGTGTTAATAGCATTTCTCATGGCTTTAATTCGTAATTTGCTAGGTTTAGGTACGTTATTAGCCTTTCCAGGGGGGATGATTGGAGCTTTTTTCGCAGGAATTTTATATAAAAGGTTTAAGAAAAAAGGTTGGGCTGCTGGAGGTGAAATCTTTGGAACAGGAATAATAGGAGCGCTTATAGCATTCCCAATCGCAAATTTCCTAATGGGCAGTTCAGCAGGTGCTTTATTTTTTATCCCTGTATTTATAGTTAGTTGTGTTCCAGGTGCCATAATGGGTGTCTTACTAACTACTAGATTAAATCAACACATAATAAGAGCAGCAGGTAACATTGAGGAGGAGGTAGCTAAATGAGCTTTACAGAAAATTTAAGACATGAAAACGATGATTTATTTCAAAAGATCTTTAATCACTCTTTTGTTAAAGGAATTGGGAACGGTGATGTCCCGTCTGAAGCGGTGAAGCATTATATTAAAGCAGATTTTGAGTACTTAAATTCATTTATTAAGGTTTATGCATTAGCCATAGTTAAATCAAGTAGGCGAAGTGATTTTCAGTTTTTTAACGAACAAATAAGTTTTATTTTAAATGATGAAACGCACCCACACCATAACTTTTGCCAGTATGCAAATGTGGATTATAAGTCGTTACAACATCATCCGTTACCACCAACAGCAGATCATTATATAAAACACATGCTATTTCATGCACAAAACGGAACATTAGCTGAGATTTATTCTGCGCTTTTACCTTGCCCGTGGACGTATTATGAAATTGCCTTAAATTTAATCGAGCACTTTAACATTAATGAGGAGCACCCTTTTTATGAATGGATTAGCTTTTATGATCGAGACGATCTTAAGGATTTAATTCTAAATTTAAGAAAACGCTTAGACTCATTAGCATCACTAGCAAATGAAAATGAGAAAATTAATATTAGAGAAGCATTTCGTAAAAGCTGTGAGCTCGAACTTAAATTTTGGGACATGGCTTACACATGTGAAAACTGGTCTGGGTCAAGCGAGGTGTCTCTATGAAACAAGTATCAACTGTTTTAACGATTGCTGGAACCGATCCATCTGGAGGAGCTGGTATACAAGCTGACTTAAAAACTTTTCAGGAATTAAAAAGTTATGGGATGTCAGTCATTACATCGGTCGTTGCTCAAAATACGACGGGTGTTCAAGATGTGCACCACTTGCCAATAGAATTTATAGAAAAACAACTAGATTCTGTTTTAACAGATATACCTGTTAATGCATTCAAAACAGGTATGATTGCAACAGAAGATATGATGCGAGTTATACATCAGCGTATGAGGCAGCAGGATATTTACTACGTTCTAGATCCAGTCATGGTAGCTACAAGTGGTGATGTTCTAATAAATGAAAATGCGCGCGATTATTTAAGAGACTATTTAATTCCATTGTCAACGGTTGTGACACCAAATATTCCTGAAGCTGAATACCTAACCGAAACTAGTATTACGAGTATGGAAGATATGAAAGCCGCTGCCAAAATTCTTGTCAACGAATTAGGTGCTTCAGCAGCCTTAATTAAGGGTGGTCATTTGGAAGGTCATCCTATAGATTGGTTATACAATGGTGATGAGTTTTACAAGTTTACTTCTAATAGAATTAATACGACGAGTACGCATGGAACTGGGTGTACTTATTCTGCAGCCATTACAGCTCTTTTAGCGCAAGAAAATCTATTATTGACTTCTATTGAGTATGCGAAACAATTTGTGACGTCAGCTTTAAGATATTCTTTCTCATTAGGACATGGGAACGGGCCAACTAACCATTGGGGAATTCGGGAGGAATCGTATGAACTCAAACGTAATTGATGCTGTCCGAGAAAAAAGTCCACTCATTCATCATATTACGAATCATGTTGTGATGAATTTTAGTGCGAACGGTTTATTATCTTTTGGTGGCTCACCAATTATGGCTAAAGAAGAACAGGAAGTAGAAGAGATTGTTCAAGTGGCAGATGGTCTTCTACTAAATATTGGTACTGCAGTTGAGCAAGATTACAAATCTATGATTCGAGCTGGTATAAAGGCAAATGATAGAGGAATTCCAGTTTTGTTTGACCCAGTTGGAGTTGGTGCAAGCCAATTCAGACAGGCAAATGTTCAAAAGTTGTTAAAAGAAATCACGCCGACGGTTATTAAGGGGAATGCCGCAGAGATTGCCTATTTAGCAGATGTGAAATGGAAAGCTAAAGGCGTGGATGCCGTAGGAGATGGCAATGTCATTGAATTAGCTGAAAAAGCATTCGATCGCTATCAATGCCCTGTTGTCTTAACGGGAAAAAGGGATGTTATTGTAACTGCAGGCAAAACGGTAACTAATAAAACCGGTCATAGATGGTTAGAAAGAATAACAGGAGCAGGTTGTTTACTAGGAACTATCATCACCTCATGTATCTCTGTTGATGGTGATTTACAAGAACAACTAAAAGAGGCTGTCTATTTTTATGGTTTGGCCGCTGAATATGCAAGTCAATTGCAGCATGTGAAGGGACCAGGAACATTTATACCTCATTTTATAGATGCGCTTTCTTATGACCTAACGTTTTTGAAAGAGGCAACCAAATGAACGAGCATCTACTAAGAAAATATTTTATAATGGGCAGTCAAAACTGTGTGAATGATCCAAGAGACATATTACTAAAGGCAATTGAAGCTGGAATTACGATGTTTCAATTCAGGGAAAAAGGAAGTGGGTCTAAGAATGGAAATGAGAAATTAAAGCTTGGCCTTGAACTTAGGGAGATATGTAAAACCTACGATATTCCGTTTATTGTGAATGATCATGTGGAATTAGTAAATGTACTTGAAGCTGACGGTATCCATGTGGGTCAGGATGATGTATCTGTAGAGAAACTTCGGAAACAGTTTCCTTATAAAATTATAGGACTTTCAATTTCAAATCAAGATGAATTAAAACGAAGTCCGATTAATTTAGTGGATTATATTGGAACTGGACCGATTTTTGGCTCTAAGACAAAAGAAGATGCTAAGAAGCCTGTAGGGTTAGAGTGGATTCGATCGCTTAGAAATCAGGGTCTTACTCTTCCGATTGTCGGTATTGGCGGAATCAATGAAACGAATGCACAACAAGTGTTAGAAGCTGGAGCTAATGGAGTATCAGTGATTTCAGCTATTACGAAATCCAACCACATTTTTGAAACTGTTCAAAAATTATAAGCGACCACACGTTGGTCGCTTTTATTTTTGTTTGTAAAAGTAGTAAGATGATAGTCGGAGGTGGTAAAACTTGATTCGTTCATACATATTTCTACTCATCACAGTTATGATCTTCTCTGGTAATTTAATTGTTGGAAAAGCTATCAATGAATTACCACCTATTACGATTGCCTTTTTCAGAACGTTAATTGCTTTTTTAGTCGTTCTTCCATTTGGGTTCAAACAGTTTCGTTATTACCATAAAATTTGGCGTGAGAACTTTTGGCCACTTATTGGAATTGCACTAACTGGCATTACTACGTTTAATGTGTTAGTTTACTTATCGCTTAACTTTACGACGTCTACAAACGCTGGGATTGTGGAAGCGACGACTCCGGCCTTTGCGATGGTGTTATCATTTTTAATCTTAAAAGAAAAATTGAAACCTCGTCATATTATCGGGACTGTCGTATCCTTTATTGGAGCATTGTGGGTATTAACCTCGGGCTCAATTGAAAGGCTACTTGAATTAAACATTAATATTGGTGACCTAACGATGCTACTTGCGATGATCATATGGGCCTTTTACACACTGATAGTCAAACAACATAATCATAAGTTTCCGATATTTGGCGGTACACTTGTAATGGTAGGTCTAGGCTTAATAGTTATAATTCCAGCTGTTGTAATCGAGTGGTTTATTCTTGGGTTTCCTTCACAAATTGTGAATCCCGGTAATTGGTCAGGCTTATTATATTTAGGAATTTTCCCATCTTTTATCGCTTTAGTGCTATGGAATCAAGCAGTTTCCGATTTAGGACCGTCACTCTCAAGTGTATTCTTAAACTTATTACCTTTCTTCACCACAATTGGAGCCGTGATCTTTTTAAACGAACAAGTGGTTGCAGCTCAAATTGTTGGAGGAATTCTTGTTATTGTTGGGGTCATTATGGTGAATGTTAATTTTAGAAAAAGAAAATCGTCATAAACAATAAAAAAGGTTCGGATGACTAGTCATCCGAACCTTTTTCANTACGCACTCAAGTGGATTTTCAGCTACGTGTACAGGCACATCAATTACTGATGAAAGCCAATCTTTCATACCATTTAGTAATGCTCCACCACCAGTCAGCATAATACCGTGATCAACGATGTCACCACTTAGTTCAGGCGGACAGCTTTCAAGTGTAGCACGAACAGCTTCTAGAATAGATTCTAGCGGTTCTTTTAAGGCATCTTGAATTTCTTTTGAATTAAGCGAGATGGTTTTTGGTAAACCTGTAACTAAATCACGACCACGAATTTCCATTTCCATTGGATCATGATCAATTAAAGCATAACCAATTTCCATTTTTATGTTCTCAGCAGTACGTTCACCAATTAAAACATTGTAATGTTTACGTACGTGTTGAATTATAGCAAGGTCCATGTGATCTCCGCCTGTGCGGATTGAGTTGGCTGACACAACTCCACCAAATGAAATAATCGCAACTTCGCTAGTTCCTCCGCCAATGTCAACAACAACGTTTGACACAGGCTCGTCCACTGGAAGTCCAGCACCTACTGCAGCCGCAACAGGTTCTTCAATAATGTGTACTTGCTTTGCACCATAATCTTTAATGGCATTATCAATCGCTCGACGCTCAACAGAAGTCGAACCAGTTGGCGCACAGACAATAACGTTTGGTTTACGCATGGACATGCCTAAACGTTTACTTACTTTCTTAAGCATAACGTTTAACATTTGTGATGTAACTTCATAGTCGGCTATGACACCATCTTTTAATGGTCTAATCGACGTGATGTTTGCTGGTGTTTTACCAATCATTTCTTTTGCTTCATTACCAACAGCTAATACTTTACGAGTGTTCGTATCAATTGCTACAACTGAAGGTTCATTATAAACGATGCCTTTGTTTTTACTATATATTAATAGGTTAGCTGTTCCTAGATCAATTCCAATTTCTGCATTTGAAAACATTCAGATGCCTCCGTCTCTATAAGTCTTATCAATTAATCCTGTAGCTTTAATTTTAACACGGAAAATTGTCGAATGTCGTTAAGAATTTTTAACAAAAAAATTACAGAGGAGCCGATCCTCTGTAACAATACTGGTTATTTTTTCTTGGCTTCTAGTAAGTTTGCAAGTGTAGAAGCGTCATATGATTCGATTTTGCGACCTTCATGATAGCTGATACCAATATTTTTTAATTCGCTTACGAACCAACCTTTTGAACCGATATACATCTATAACACCTCTTTCTTGAATTGTTCCACTATTAAAATCATGCAGATGTCATTGTAACACTTATACCAATCATTGAGAAGGATAAAGTGTTGTAAGTTTTTGCATATGGTTTAAAAAAACATTGTGATATGATAAGAGTGATTTAGAAAGGGTTGTTATTTATGGAAAATCGCTCACTTGAAGAAGTCAAAAGACGTCTAAATACGCTAAAAAACTTTGAGTTGAACGAAGACGATTTTTATGATGCTGCTGAAGATCAATTAGATGAGGCGGGCACATCATTAGAGCGTATGGTGTCAGTATACCAGCGGCTTCAACAAGAAGTTTCACAAAAGATGAACGAAATGGATGACCATATGGGCATGACGCCTAATTGTCAGTTAGGATGTGCATTTTGCTGTTATTTTCCAATCATTATATCAAGACTTGAAGCGAACATGATTATGGCATCAATAGAAGCGATGCCACAAAGCAGGCGTGAAGAGTTTATTCATCATTTGAAGGATTATTTTGAACGTCATAAAGCATTAATAGATGAAGCAACAGCGCTTAATTTTGATGAGGAAGATATCAAATATGATTATATTAAGAAGCAACTGCCTTGCCCGTTATTAAATACAGAAACCAATGCGTGTATGGCATACGAAGCAAGACCACTACCATGCCGCACTTATGTAAACTATATGGACCCTGACATTTGTTATGAGAACTATGTTCCTGAAGAGACCGTTAGTTTTGAGTTCTTGTATGAAGATTATATGGGAGCTTTAAATGCGGCTGCACAAGTCATGTATGAAGATGAGAATCCAGACTTCTTGGACTATCCATCAGACGTTTATCAATATGACTACATGCCAGTGTTTTTAAAAGAGTGGATTGAAAATAGAAAATAAGGCTGCCCCACAAGTGGGTAGCCTTATTTTTTATGTCTTATAAAATGGGTCGAATGTCTCATATATCAAGTTCAATGTCCCATAAAATCATTTTTTTGTATCATAAATCTGAAAAATTGTCTCATAACTAGCCAGAAACGTCTCATAAATAAGATGTCATGTCCTATAAAAGTCAACCGTTACTGCGCAAGCGTATCTGTTAATACGTACTGATTATGTTCAACAGGTTTTTCCTTAGCATCGGTTAACCAAACTGCTCGCATGCCTAATTGAAGGGCAGGTGCGACTTCGTTCATGAAGTTATCGCCAACCGACACGGCTTGTTCAGGTTTTACATGATACTTTTCTAAAACATAGCTAAAATGTTTCTTCGTATGAACGGGTTTCATAGCCGAAGGAATGAGTTCTTCAAAATGCTCGTCAATGTCTAAGAATTTAAGCAGACGCTTTGCGTCGACTTCATCACTATTTGTACATACAATTAAACGCCTACCTTGCTGTAACTCTTTAAGATAACCTTTTAATCCTGGTGTTTGTTTTAGATAACCGTCTAATTCCGCCATCTGCTCTTTAGTTCGATTGTATGATGCTTGAATAACGTCAGTGCCAATACCGAAATGGCGTGCAATCGCATATGGAGGCCACCAGCCATCTCCAATCGGAACCCAGTTTTTAAAATCAAATTCATGCGCAGCAATCGTTTTAGGCGCATCTTGTACGTTTACCACTTCACCTTCCCAATTATGAGCTTCTGTTAACTCTTCTGTAAAAGGGTCCCACGTCCAGACAATGTCACGTTTTCCGTCATAGATTTTCCCAATTTGTACAGGGTGGTCGCCTTTTAATATCTGGTCGTAAATGGACTGGAATTTTTCCTTTTTCTCATCATTTAGGTGTTGT
Source organism: Piscibacillus salipiscarius (assembly GCF_042685285.1). Taxonomy (NCBI): domain Bacteria; kingdom Bacillati; phylum Bacillota; class Bacilli; order Caryophanales; family Bacillaceae; genus Piscibacillus; species Piscibacillus salipiscarius. Next base: position 25,342 of record NZ_JBHUMZ010000022.1, read on the forward strand.
TTTAAGTTGTCAACATGTAGGTTAAAATGCTCTGTGCCTTCATATAATGTACCATCTAAGTCGAATATAATGACATCTGCTTGATCCAATAGTTTTTTATACATGTCTTTGATCCCTTCCTTTATATCTTTGAAAATAGTTTAACATACTAATCCGACTATTTTTTCGTTTGTTCCGCTTTTTTATTTAACATTTGATAAAATATGAGTAGACAGATAAAGGGGAGAGAGCAGCATGCGGACGATTTGGAGTTTGTTTTATGGTGTCTTGTATGTATTATATACAGTGCCTTTCATGAAAAGATATCAAAAATTAGATCGAGATAATTATACAAGAGCTGAATACAATCAATTAGTACATAGAGTACCAAAACAGTTTGCAAGGAAGTTTTTTAAACAATCAGGGTCAACCATGGTTGTATGTGGAGAAGAAAACATTCCAGAAGCGCCATATTTAATAGTGGGAAACCATCAGGCGAACTATGATATTTTTGCTTATTTAGGGTATTTCAAAGAACCGTTTGGGTTTATCTCAAAAGTAGAAGTAAGCAAAATTCCGATTGTTAAGCCTTGGATGGAGGTCATGGATTGCTTGTTTTTAGACCGAAAAAATCGCAGGGAATCGGTTAAAACCTTTAAAAAAGGTATAGAATTATTAAAGGATGGTCATCCTCTAGTTATTTACCCCGAGGGGACAAGGTCAATGGGGAGTAACATGTTGCCATTTAAAAGTGGAAGTTTAGCTTTAGCTAAAAAAGCTAAAGTGCCTGTCTTACCTGTAATGGTTGATGGCACTTATAAAATAATGGAAGAGAATCAAAACAGAATTAAAAAGGCAACGGTTTATATGACGATTTGTGAGCCGATTTCGGTAGAAGACGTAGAACAGATGAAACTTGAAAAGCTAGCTGAAGAGACACAAAGTAGGATTCAAAAGGCGTTAGATCAAGTGAAGGAAAGGTGATTGTATGTGCGGAAGATTTACGTTTGTTGCAAATCCTGACGAAGTGGCAGAGGAGTACGAGTTAGATCAGCCGTTTGATTTTCCAGCTCGTTATAATATCGCGCCAACACAGGAGATTTTAACGGTCGTAAATGATGGCGAGAAAAACCGGGCTGGTACGATGAAGTGGGGGCTTGTGCCTTTTTGGGCAAAAGATCAAAAGATTGGCCATAAAATGATTAACGCTAGAGCTGAAACGGCAGATGAAAAGCCAAGTTTTAAAAGGTTAATGGAACGTAGACGCTGTTTAATTTTAGCTGATAGCTTTTATGAGTGGAAGAAGACAGATGATGGTAAACAACCTGTAAGAATAAAAATTCCTGATCGAAATCTATTTGCGTTTGCGGGACTTTGGGATCGCTGGCGCCGTGATAGTGAAGAATTAGTTACCTGCACGATTTTAACAAAAGAAGCGGACGATTTTATGAGCGATATACATCACCGCATGCCTGTTATCTTGCCGAAAGAACAAGAACAGGATTGGTTAGATTTTAATTTAAAGGATGCAACTGAAATGAAAAAATTTGTTTTGAGTTTACCAAAACAACATCTAGAAGCTTATAGCGTTAGTCAATATGTTAATAATCCTCGTAACGATGATGAAGCATGCATCACTGCATTAACGGATTGATAAAGAAGAGGGGTTTCCTATGTATGTTGGGGAACCCCTTTTTTATGGTGAGTAATGTAATATTAATTTTCGAATAAAAAGCCCTACGCAAATTCCAGGAATTACGAATATGATGGGAAGCCATACCGGACCTACGATATATCCAAGTACTTCAGTACGATAGGAATACATTAACCCTATCGTGACAAAAAATGCTGTAAACACAAATGGCAAAAATTCATATGAAGGATTTTTACCATCAGCGTGTTTATAAGCATCCCATATTCCAAAGAAATAAATACACGGATAGAACATCAGCCACTGGTAATCAACTATGTGAATCGCCTTATCGATTTCACCTATAAAACTGTATAAAATCGCTTGATTGAACTTACTCATCACATTTATTAATACTTCTAAAATAATTAAAGCAATTCCCTTAACGAGCTGGTGATTGAGTAGTTGCCCAAAACCTGGGAAAGCGATGCTCCAAAATAGCACTTCAAGTTTTTTATTCCTCATGTTCCCGCCTCTTTTAATCCTTAATTAGTTGTTTTCGGTTCGGTACTTGTGGAGGCTCTTCAAGCCAACCATTGTCGATCATAATATTTGCACCATCCTTGGCATACATGGCAATTTCTGCAGATAAACGTTGGTAGGTTAACGTAATATCACTTCTCATACTCGCAGTCGATGCCGTAGCGTAATTCCCTTGGCCAGCTGCACTTAATACGGCCATGAAATGCATAATCAGTTTGTCAGAAAATACTTTTTCTGTAGAATTGGTTATATAACTATTGGACCCCATAGGTACATCAATATATGACTTTTCAATAATTTTACGAAAAGTTTTTACGTGCTTCTCAGAGATTTTCATACCTCGAAGCATGTATTCCTTCACAACTTGATTATCTGTAGTCTGTGCAGAAGACATAGTAATCATAATACCAACAGTGTTTGTTTTAATATTTTCAAATAAATGGGTTAACTCAACCGTATTTAGTGGGCGGTTACTGAATAAGCTCATGTACTTCTGAGATTTAACAAATTCAACTTCTGGTTGAACTTGAACACTGGGCGGCCTAACTAGAAGTCCTTTTTCTAATGCCAAATCAATACATTGATTATAGAGTTTGATGGATTCCTTAGTTGTGTTCGTAAAAAGGTCACGTATATCTTTGCGTACGCAGGTCATCAGAGTAGAACCGTGAGCGAGCATGCCTGCCTTTAAAGTATGTTCTAGAAACTGGACCATAAATGGATCTAAGAAAAGCTTGTCCGCATTTAAATTAACATCTTGACCATTAAAACCTTTCGGAATTGGAATGTTGTCATCTTTAAATAACTTTGTTAGATCTTTTACTATTTGATCAGATAGATTTATTGAATTCTGAACGAGGTTTTTGGTTTGTTCATCATCAACCGTTTCAAGGAAGTATTTAAGTATTTGGACGTAAAGAGAGTTCTGAATATACTGTGTCCACATTGTGCCTATTTCATTACTGTTTATATTTATTTTGTCCACAATTGTTCCCACCCTTCGGCAAACAAAACATTTACTGTTATTTTGACCTTAGTTATGTAATTTATTAGAGAAAATATAGATTAGGGATTTTTTTCAAATTTATCTTCTTTTAATGTGGCACAATTTTGTTTATGATATTGGTTAAAGGGAAATAAAATATGTAGCGATAAATTGATAGTGAAGGTGATGTAGTTGGTTAAAGTATTGTTCGTGTGTTTAGGAAATATTTGCAGATCACCAATGGCTGAAGCAGTCTTTTCAAATTTAGTCAGTCAAAAAGGACTTGATTGTCAGTTTGTGATTGATTCGGCTGGTGTGGCAAATTATCATGTTGGCGAACCACCTCATGAAGGAACCTTGCAAAAGCTAAAAGATCATCAAATTAATGCCTCTGGTTTAACAGCAAGACAAGTAGACAGTTCTGATTTTGAGCATTTTGATTATATTATTGCGATGGATGACGATAATATAAAAGCTTTAAATGATTTAAAACCTGATGATTCACATGCAATGATTAAGAAATTATTAGATTATACTGAGGAGCATGACACAAAGAATGTTCCAGATCCTTATTTTACGGGTGATTTTGATGAAACGTATCAATTAGTTTCAGAAGCATGTCAAAATTTACTTTACGATATTCGTATTAATCACGACATTTAAACAGGAGGATGTTTTATGAAATTAAAATCATGGCAATCGAGCATGTTGGTAGGGGCTTTAGTTGGACTTGCAGTATCGATGTTTAATAGGGAAGAACGTGAAAGCTTTAAAAGTGGTTCTAAAAAGACATATCAACAAATAAAACATATTTATAGCCACCCATCAGAAACAATTAGACAACTTCGATTAAAATTAGATCAAGTGAGTCAAGGAACCGATAAATTAATTGAACAAATCGACCAAGTTGAAAAATTAGTTGATAAGGTGGATCAAGGCCAGAAAAAATAGTAGGTGAATAACTCGTGATTTTCACACTAAAGTTTTGGAAAGATTTGTATCAACATTTTGTTGATGATGACGTGATTGGGATGTCGGCCCAGCTAGCGTATTTCTTCTTATTGTCTTTATTTCCATTTCTTATTTTCTTGTTAACTTTAATTGGATTTTTACCGATTGATAAAGATAGTGTATTTAATCTCATTCATCGCTATATGCCTGGCGATTCAATGGAACTGATTATTAATAACGTTAATCAGTTAATGGAGGACAGGAATGGCGGGTTATTGTCAATTGGGATTATCTTAACCATTTGGTCAGCATCGAATGGGATTAATGCACTCATGAGAGTGTTTAATCGGGCTTATGAAACTGAAGAAGATCGTTCATTCATTGTCACAAGATTAATATCAATAGCCATGACACTGGCGATGGTGTTGGTTATTTCCATTGCCCTAGCACTTCCCGTTTTCGGAAAAGCTATTGGTACTTACGCCTTTGAGTTTCTTGGATATTCAGAAAGCTTTATTGAATTTTGGAGTGCGATTCGTTGGATCATCTCGTTCTTTATCATTGTTTTTGTATTAACCGTGTTATATATGCTTGGTCCAAATCAGCGGATAAAGCTAAAACATGCTCTACCTGGTGCTGTAATCGCAACGGTAGGCTGGCAAGTGATATCATTAGGTTTTGCATATTATGTTGAAAATTTAGGGAACTTCTCCTATACTTACGGAAGCTTAGGAAGTATTATCGTTCTTATGATTTGGTTCTTCTTATCAGGCATGATGTTAATTATCGGAGGCGAAATTAACGGATTATTGCACCGACATAAAGCTAAATTATTTAAGCACGCGTGAGATCTCGCGTGCTTTTTTTTGTAATATGCGGAGATACGTTCATAAAAGGCGAGAACCGTTCATAAAAAGCAAAGTTACGTTCATAAAAGGACGAGAACCGTTCATAAAAAGCAAAGTTACGTTCATAAAAATGGGAGAACCGTTTATAGAGCTATAAAAACCGTTCATAGTAGCGAAAACCCGCCCTAAATTAAGCGCTAGCTTCGCCCTTAATTGGATTCTTGGCATAAATCGTTATGAGAATTAATACGACCAGTAGGAATCCTGACACAACGTAAAAGAATGACACCCCTGGTAAATACTCAATGAATAAGCCGCTTAGAGCAGGGCCAGAAATACTGCCAATGCTAAAGAACACACCACAAAGAATGTTTCCTGCTGGAAGTAAGCTTTTAGGTAGCAAGTCCGTCATATAAGACATGCCTAAAGAGAACAAAGAACCAACGAGTAAGCCGGAAACTGCGAAGACTATAAATAAGCCGATTACAGACTCCTCAATGAATACCGCGATTAAAAAAGTGACTACTCCGCCAATTAATACAAATGATAAAACACTTTTCCTCCCTATTCGATCACTCAAAATTCCTAAAGGTATTTGTGAGATAATACTTGCTGCGGCAAAACAAGGAATAATAAACGAAATAATCGACACATCATGACCAATTCTCATGGCGTAAACAGGGAAATTCCCATGCAATGATGCCTCTAAAAAGCCATACGCAAAAGGTGCTAGAAACGCAACCCACGCATATTTAATCGTACCTAAAAAACGTCCTATTGAACGGGTTGATGTTACTTGCATAGCGTCTTCTTGTACGGGGAATTCATTACGCACAAAGAACATAGAAGACCAGGCAATTAAGCACATCAATCCACTAATAATGAACGGCAGACTAGGATTAATTTCGATTAATGCTGTCATCAAGGGGCCAAGAGCAAACCCTAAAGCGAACATTAAACCATAGATTGCAATATTCCGTCCGCGATTATGTTCTTCGGTCGTTGTTGTAATCCATGTTTGCGTTCCGAAGTGTAAAATATTATCTCCTATTCCAATCATCATTCTAAGTACAAACCAAAACCATAAGGATTCCCATATGGTGAAAAAGAATAACGATAAGAAGACGAGAGAACCTCCAATTAAAATTAAAGGTTTATAACCATACGTTCTTAAAGGTTTTTCTAAAAACGGGGAAATGACTAAAATCCCTATGTATAATGCAGTTGCATGTAGTCCATTAACAGATGAGGAAATTCCACTCTGTTCTAATAAAACAGCGATTACCGGCAACAGCATACCCTGTGAAAGACCTGATATTCCTACCATCGTGACGAGTATGATAAAACGTGCTTTTGGACCTGCCATATTGCCATCCCCCTTTGAGCAAAGTCAATGACATTTTACCCCACATCCATGTTAGAATGAAATCAAAACGATTTAACGAATAGGAGTGACGTTCATGCAATTCCACGTAACACAAGATGAGATTAAAACTAAGACAAACTACGGCTCACTAGACATTTCGCCGAACGATGAAAAAGGTTTTAGACCCTTTCAATTAATGGTTGCATCATTAGCAGGTTGCAGTGCATCTGTCTATCGAAAAATTTTAGCAAAACAAAAAGTAGAATTTGATGAAATGACGATTGATGCGGATGTAGAACGTACTGGTGATGACGTTAATAAAATTGAAAAAGTGACGTTGATCTTTAAAGTGAAAGGCCAAAACTTAAATGAGAAAAAACTTCAAAAGAGCTTAGAGATTGCGAGTAAAAACTGCTCAATGGTTCAATCGGTTACTGGATCCATTGAGGTCATCGAAAAAGTAGAAATAGAAGAAGCATAACAACGAGATCAGCCCCATATTTTTTAAAAAAGGGGTTGATTTTTTAAATTAACACCTTTATCATGATAAAGTGTTAACGTGGTAACAAGATGAAAAGGGAGAGTTTAAAATGGCTTCAGCAGTTATTATATCTGTAATTATATTAACAATTCTAAGCTTATTAAAAGTTAACGTATTAGTCGCAATAGTCATCTCAGCTTTTTCAGCAGGACTGATCGCTGATTTAAGTTTTACTGAAACAGTTGAAATGTTTGTAACTAATATGGGAGGCAGTGCAAATACCGCTTTAAGTTATGTGCTTCTAGGTGGATTTGCCGCAGCGATTGCTTATACAGGAATTACTAAAGGAATCGTTCAATTTTTAAGACGAGCAGTGAAAGGGAAACGCGGATTTATGCTAATTGCTATAGCTATTATCGCGTCGTTCTCACAGAACTTAGTTCCCGTTCACATTGCGTTTATTCCAATTTTGATTCCACCATTGATTGCGTTATTTGATAAAATGCAACTGGATCGTCGTGCAGTCGCAACGTCACTAACATTCGGGTTAAAGGCTCCGTATGTAATGTTGCCAGTTGGGTTCGGACTAATCTTCCACGAAACGATTCAAGATAGTATGAAGGAAAGTGGAGTAGAACTGACAGTTGGTCAAATTGCTTCATCTATGTTTATTCCAGGTCTAGGAATGATTGTTGGTTTATTAATCGCAATCTTTATTACGTATCGTAAAAAGCGTGACTACAGTCAGGTCACACCTGAAGGGCAGCCATCAGACATTGAGGAAATCGATGATGAGCCATTTAAATTTGAACTCAAGCACTTAATGACGATGATTGCAATTGTAGCAGCATTAGTTGTGCAAATTTTAAGTGGTGAAATGGTGCTAGGCGCATTAACAGGTCTAGTCTTAATGTTCTTGCTTGTAGCCGTTCCATTTAATGAAAGCGAACAAATCATGTCAAAAGGTATTACAATGATGGGCATGATTGCATTCATTATGTTAGCAGCATCAGGATTTGCTGGAATATTAGACGGAACAGGATCTGTTGAGGCTTTAGTTGATGCATCATCAGGTATTTTAGAAGACCAAAAAGCGTTAGTTGCTTTTGTCTTATTATTAGTCGGGTTAATTGTCACAATTGGAATTGGAACGTCATTTGGTACCATTCCAATCTTAGCAGTATTATTTGTGCCAATCGCATCACAAGCAGGTTTTTCACCGTTAGCAATCGCAGCGTTAATCGGAACAGCTGGCGCATTAGGTGATGCAGGTAGTCCTGCTTCAGACAGTACATTAGGTCCAACAGCAGGTCTTAATGTTGACGGAAAACACAATCACATTTGGGATACGGTAGTGCCGACTTTTATTCACTTTAACATCCCGCTATTCATTTTCGGTTGGATTGCATCATTGATTCTATAAAATGAAAAAGCTATTGCGACACGTGATCGCAATAGCTTTTCTTATATTAAAGTAATGATAAAACAAAGCCGATGACTACGATAAGACCTATGATCATAAGAATTGTGCGAATCACTATCTTCACCCACCTTTTCTCTTTCCGTTAATAATCAATTACCTTAAATCCCGCTTATTAAACCTTAGAAGTATGTTTTTTTATGGAACAACACAAAATATAAAAAAACATATGGAGGATGACTTAATGAAAAAAGTATTGTTTTTAGTGTTGATTAGTCTTCTTTGTACATCCATTTCTGCATCCGCAACTCCTGCTCATCAGGAAACATACGGTTACGGATATAAGAAACAATATAATGAACAGCCACCTGATTTAGGGTTTTACGCTCCATTAATTGAAAAATACAATGGATTTTACATGGGGGATCCAAATGAAAAGAAAGTGTACTTAACGTTTGACAATGGTTATGAGCAAGGTTATACGTCGACTATTTTAGATATTCTAAAAGAGAAAAAAGTTCCGGCGACGTTTTTCTTAACAGGTCATTATGTAAACGACGAACCCGAGTTAGTTAAACGGATGGTTAATGACGGTCATATCATTGGGAACCATTCTAATAAGCATCTAGATTATACAAAAGCTTCTGAAAGCGACATTAAACAGGATTTAAAAGCGCTAGATGAAAAAATCAAAAAATATACTAATCAGGATACCGTTCAATTTTTCAGACCAGCTGAAGGCCGATTTAATGAGAAATCTTTAGCAATCACAGACGAATTAGGTTATGTAAACGTCTTTTGGACAGTGGCATTTGTTGATTGGCATAGTGACCGCAAAAATGGCTGGAAATATGCATTTGATGAGGTCATGGAGCAGGTTCATCCAGGGGCCATAATCTTACTACACACCGTTTCGCAGGATAACGCCGATGCACTAAGTCATCTCATTGATGAACTGAGAAAAAGAGGGTATGAGTTTGGCTCTATAGAAGATATACTTTGGGACAAATACGTCCCGTTGTATTAAGTTATTAACTCGCATATTTAATGCGAGTTTTTTATTTTTATTTTAAGGTAGAAAACTTTTTAAAACCTAAGTTAAGTTCATGTCGTCTAATCTATAGGGAGTGAGAAACGTGGATGCAGAATCATTGAAACCGCTAAATCTTGATCACAAAGAAGAGCTCATTAACGAACTCATAAATAAATATGGTCAAGACTTGTTAAAGCTTGTTTATTCGTATGTGAACAATCAAGAAGTAGCTGAAGACCTCACACAAGATATATTTATAAAGTGCTATAAGACACTCGATACCTTTAAAGGACGTTCAAGTGTTAAAACGTGGCTATGGCGAATTGCGATAAATCAGTGTAAAGACTATCTAAAGAGTTGGCATAAAAGAAACGTATTTCCTTCTGAAAATCAGAATGTTTTTGATCAATCTGATTATGAACACGTAGAGCATCATGTGATTCAAAAGGATACAGATGTGGCTTTAGTAAGGGCAGTTATGAAATTACCTATTAAATACCGAGAAGTGATTTATTTGCATTATTACGAAGACTTACCTATTAAAGAAATCGCAGCTGTTATCAATAAAAATCAAAATACCATTAAGACACGTTTGAAACGTGCAAAAGAGCTTTTAAGAAAGGAGCTAGAGAGAGTAAATGGAAAATAGATTAAGCAAACTTCGTAAGTCGCTGGATCATTCAGTTTTCAAACAGCTGACTTTTTCAGAACAACTTAGGGAAGGTATTTTTAAAAATTTAGACCGCGATCAAGAAAGTGATTACGAAATAGATTTATCTATTTTACACCTGTTGGTTGAGAAGAAAACAGGTTATCAACTTCTTCAAGACCTTTATTCTCGAGGGATTTATAACTATGAAAGCAATGAAGGGATGTTATATTTAAAGTTACACGATTTAGAGAAACAAGATTATATAACATCTAGTTGGGGAAATGACGGTGAGAAGTTTTACCGGATTAGTCAAATAGGTAATAACATATTAGACACTCACTATAAGCAAAATCATACTCTGTTTAGAAACCTAATAGAGGAGTGAGGTTAAATGAGGGAGATTGATTCTTTTTTAGAGAAGGTATCGAGTCAAATCAAAACAAAACGAACAAAAAGATACGTACAGTTAGAACTATCCCATCATTTAGAACAATCTAAGCAAAAATGGATTGAAAGAGGGTTTAACGATTTAGATGCAGAAAAGAAAGCGGTAGAGGAGATGGGTGACCCTTATAAGATTGGATCCAATTTAAATAAGACACACGCTACAACTGCTTTCTCTTATTTCAAACCTTGGTTTGTTCATATCATCATCGTCATAATATCTGCGTTAATGTTTAACGTGCTTCAAGTAATGGATCAATTAATAGTCAATCATATATTTAGGTTAATTATTTATGTTGCTCAGACAGCTTTAGTTATTTGTCTTTATTTTTATTTTGGAAGAAAGCTTTTGAGTGATTTACCTAAAAGAATCATTTACATATCGGTTGGAAGTTTACTTGTTTTAAATTTGGCCATAGCCTTAAGCGGTTACGTAATGATGAATTCAAGCAATCACATCACAGCTGAAAACGGCCAATTTCCTATCATGCTTTTGATGGTTTTTAATCACAGCTTTCATATGATACTGACTTCCATTTCCGTAATTCCAGATATAATAAATATATTATTAATTTCAATATTGTCTCCACTCTTTTTATATATAGGAAGTAAAAATAAAAAGACTTATTTAACCACACATTAATCAAATCGTTTTGCCATAATATGAGTTAGATGTACACTGTTAGTAGTGACTAAGCAAAGGGGAAGTTAACGATGTGGAAAGAATATTATCATGCTCCAGGCATGTATGATTTTGACTATTCATTAAGACGTTTAAGTATGGATCCACTTATTCGTATTAATTCCAAAGAGCGTTGGGTTGACGTTCCAGTACGTTTAGAGAATGACAAGGTAGTTGTCCGTGTAAAAGCAGAAGGAACGACGGAGAAACCTGTTTTTTCTGTTATGTCGGATCACGATGAAAATCAAGATGTAATTTTTGAACATATCCGAAATATTTTTCAGTGGGATAAAGATTTAGATGAAGTTCATCAATTTTTCCAGCAGTCGGAGCTATCTATGTTGTTCCATCAATATCAAGGCACTCCAATCGTAAGGGATTTTAATTTGTATGATTCGCTTATGAAAGTGATCATTCATCAGCAATTAAATATGAAATTCGCTTTTACGTTATCGACTCGCTTCGTTCAGAAATACGGAGAAGAAGTAGATGGTTCCTGGTTTTATCCAGAACCCGAAACCGTTGCTAAGTTAAATTATGAAGACTTACGAGAACTGCAATTTAGCCAGCGTAAAGCTGAATACGTCATCGATACATCAAAAAAAATCGTGGACGGTGATCTTGACTTACAAGAAATCTCCAAACTTCCAACCGAAGATGTGATGAAACGATTAGGTAAAGTGCGAGGAATCGGACCGTGGACAGTTGAAAACTGGTTACTGTTTGCGCTTGGAAGAGACGACTTATTCCCAGCTGCCGATATTGGCATACAGAACGCACTTAAGAAATGGTGGCAGATGGACAAAAAGCCGAGTAAAGATGATGTTGAGAAAAAGGCTGAAGAATGGACGCCATATAGAAGCTACGCAGCACTAACTCTTTGGAGGAGTATAGAAGATTAAAATTAATTAGAGCATCGATTGGCACACGCCATGTCGATGCTCTTTATCATATTTAGAACTTAATAACTTCCGTCTTCGATAGTTACAACTGGTTCTGATGTTGTCTCTAGTGGAGGGGCATTCTCACACTCAGGGAAGCTCGTTTGAACATCAGCATTAGTATGAAATGAATTACCAGCAGGGTTGACGATTGTTTCACCATCTTCAGTTTTAATAATCAAATCACCCGATACATAAATGTCGCCTCCAAATTGTGTATGGGAAAATTCTTCAGAAGACGTGTTAACGTAAATTGTTAGATTACCATCAACGGTTAAGTCAGTTCCATGAAGGATCAGACCGTTTTTAAGTATGGCATCACTACCAAAAACGACAGGGTTATGACTGAAAATCACGTCATCGTCCGTAATCACATACCCTCTGACACTGAAGTTTCCTTTATAATCAATTTTCTGTTTAAACCTTGCATGACCACAGGCTAAAAACAAACTGTTTGGATTATTACCGCTAGTTAAAGTTGAATTAATATAAGCATTTCCTTTAATAATTGCCTGAGTCAAAGTATTGATTTCAATACTATTTAATACAGCCGTCCCGTTTACAATTAGTGAGCTGCTTTTGACTGTCAAAGGACCATTCAAAAATAGGCTTCCAATTTCAGCATCCCCACAATTCTTCGTATCTAATGACCCAGTTATGACGTATGTATGATCGTTCACTAATGGACATTTTTTATGGTTCCAACTCACATCTTCATCATAAAAATGATCAGGATTACTCGGAGGTTCAGGTGGGGATGTGCTATCTGATTCCCATTCCTCAATAGGTAATGTTCCGTTCTCTAGGCTAAACGAGATGGTCAGACTTTCATTGAATTCGCCATCATGACCGTTGATTTGAGTAGAAACGATGGCGCCTTTAGATGTTTCTTGGATGTTAATATCAGGTTCGAGTTCAAAATAACGCTCGGGGTATTCATCATCAATTTGAACTGCTTCAACTTTATCGATCGTGTCGTCAACCATATCTTGAAGCGCGCTTTCATTTAGCTCGACGTTATGCTCTTTTAAGTAGTTAGTAAACTGATCGCTCACAAAAGAAACGCCCATTTCAGCAATGTGGGTCGCACGGTTATGATGTTCAATCACGTTATTCTGCTTCGCGTTCGATAAAATATTATTCATCATAACAGTTGAGAACAGCATAATTAATGCTATCGTAAGTAGCACCATAATTAAGGCTGCTGCGTTTTCGTTATGAATAAGTTTGCGCATATTAATCACGTTCCTTTGAACCGATGATTTGAGTAATAGTTGTCGTTAGAGTGACCGGCTTAAAGCGTTTGTTAGAAGGGTCTGTGACTTCAATTAATAACCTTAAATCATCTACATGATCGACGCTAATGGTGTCACCAGCTGCTAAGTTCGTTAAGCTACGTTCCCCTGCGCCAGCGGCTATATCATAAATTCCACCGTGTCCATCAAAGGTGTAACTTTGATCTTCTGACATACGAACGACATACGTTGAAGAGTCAATCCGTGTCAGGTCATATTGCTTATGCGTTTGATGGATATCGGTTAAGTGAGCAATAAAACGATTGAGATCTGATTGAACCTGAGATTCGATTTCGGATTGCTGATAGTGATTAATTGTTGATAAGGTAACGGAGAACACGACTGAACCAACAATAAACATTAACGTTAACGTAGCTAACAGCTCCACTAATGTAATTCCGCGTTCATCCTTCATTCTTCATCCACCTCTATGTATGTATAAGTATCTGCCAGCGTTTCCCCGTCCTTATTAATCAAAATTTTGGCTAACCAAAGAGAAGTATCTGGTTCTTCAGATAGCTCTAGTTGTAATTGAAAAGATGGATGTTTGTGAAATTGACCTGATGAATTTACAGAAGTGATGTGAGGATGGGATGTTTGGTTGAACTGAGTATATGTACCTAAATCTAATAAATCCGTATTTAAATCACGTACGTCTTCTAAAGCCACCCTCGCTAAATTAGTCGCGATCATTTCCTCCTCATTTGTGTTTTGCATGCTTGCAGACTGCGTAAAGACTGAGAAGAAGCCAATCAATACAATTGAGAGGATGACTAATGAACTTAATAATTCTATTAAAGTGATGCCTTTTTGATTATTTAAAATAGAGAACATACTGAACATACCTCGACTTTTTTCTAGTAAAAAAGTATAATGTAAAATATACTACTAATTTATCATATTTTAATAGATTATGTATGTCTTTTCTTGAAGAAAGGAAGATTGGCTTGGTGAATAAAGTAAAGTTGAGATTAGGTGAAATCCTGACTCAGCAAGGCTTAATAACGAAAGAACAGCTTAATCATGCCTTGGAAACCAAACGCCCTGGCCAAAAACTAGGCGATAAGCTATTAGAGTCTGGTGACATAACCGAAATGCAGCTCATGGAAGTGTTGCAGCAACAACTCGGCATTCCACATGTAAGGTTACATAATTACAATATCGATCAAAGTCTATTAAATTTAATATCGAAAGAATACGCACGGGAAAATCTCGTCTTACCGTTAAAAAAAGAACAAAATAAATTAATTGTTGCAGTTAGTGATCCATTAGATTATTTTGTATTTAATGATTTATGGTTATCGACTGGATTTATCATTGAACCAGCAATTGCTACAAAAGATGAAATAAGGCAACAAATTTTAAGGCATTATGAAAGAGAAAATCTAGCCGAACAATTTGACTTAGAACATGAACCAGAGACCTCTCGCGACCTAACACTTGAAGAAGAAACATCACCTGTTGTTAAGCTCCTTAGCCAAGTGATTCAACAAGCCGTTGTTGAAAAGGCCAGCGACATACACTTCGATCCTCACGAACATCACGTTGTTATTCGTTTAAGAATAGATGGATCCTTACGAACAGAACAAACGTTATCTAAGAACATTCAGTCTTCAATGATTACCCGCATTAAAATTATGGCAGGATTAGATATTACAGAACAAAAGATTCCACAAGACGGCCGCATCAAACGTAAAATCGAAGGCCGAGATATCGACATGCGTGTAAGTACACTACCCACGATTTTTGGCGAAAAAGTTGTCATTAGGGTACTCGACATCCACTCGGTATCAAATCATTTAGCTGATTTAGGTTTTGAAGACCATCAATTAAATGCATTTGTCAGTATGATAGAGAAACCACATGGTATCGTACTATTAACTGGCCCGACTGGTTCAGGTAAAACCTCAACTATGTACGGAGCCTTAACTCGGTTAAATCAGGAAAACGTGAATATTATAACAGTTGAAGATCCCGTCGAGTATCAGCTAGACGGCATCAACCAAATACAAGTTAATCCAAAGGTTAATTTAACTTTTGCATCGGGGTTAAGGTCAATTCTAAGGCAAGACCCCGATATTATTATGGTCGGCGAAATTAGAGATGAGGACACCGCCAATATGGCCGTACGCGCATCCATCACTGGACATTTGGTCTTAAGCACGCTACATACCAATGATTCCATCGGTGCAATAGATCGTCTCATTAATATTGGTGTTGAGCGTTTCTTAGTTGGAACATCCCTAAATGGAGTTGTAGCTCAAAGGCTTGTGCGAACTATTTGTAAAGATTGTGTGGTAAGTAAAGAGCCGGCTGAACGGGAGAAGGAAATCTTTGCGAAATACAATCTGAAAATTGAACAGGTTAAAAGAGGAAAAGGCTGCCCGACGTGTAACCAAACTGGCTATAAGGGCCGAACTGCCATCCATGAAGTCCTTAATATAGATGAAGATGTTCAGTCAGCTATATTAAATAATCAAACCTCAATAGAAATTCAGAAATTAGTTCGTGATAAAGGCTTTACGTATTTATTTGAAGATGGTTTACGCAAAGTACAAAAAGGTTTGACTACGACTGAAGAAGTCTTAAGAGTAGCAGTGGAGTAGTGGAGGTAAAACGAGATGGGCGCTTATAAATATATCGCTTATGATTTCTATGGACAGACAAAAAAGGGTCGAATTGAAGCCTATAACGAAGAACAAGCCAAAAAAATGCTGAAAGATGAAGGATATAAAGTTAATGAAATAGAAGAAGTTAAAGATTCTATTTGGAACCGCGACCTCTATATAGGAAAACCTGTTAAAACAAGAGATTTAGTTGTGTTTTTACAACAGTTCTCAGCTTTGTTAGAAGCCGGGATGACTGTGGTTGATACGATGGCCATCTTACGCGAACAAACCAAAAATAAGGTGCTGAATAAAGCACTATATTATATCGAGATTGACCTTAGACAAGGAACCTCGTTAGCTAAAGCGATGAAAAAGCATCCAAGGATATTTCCATCTATTTTAATTAACGTGATCCATAGCGCAGAAGTGAGTGGATCGCTAGAAGAAACACTTAATGAGCTTGCTAACTATTATCAAAAGCACCATAAGACAGTGTCAAAAGTTAAGTCTAGTCTGGCTTACCCATTAACCGTCATGATCGTGGCAATTGGAGTCGTGATCTTTTTACTTATGTACGTGGTTCCGCAGTTTGTGTCTATGTTTGACCAATTTGGTGCGGAGTTACCTATGATCACCAAGGTCGTTTTAACTTTAAGTAATGTTTTACAGAAGCATTGGTTACAGTTATTTCTTACCGTCATTGGACTCATGACAGGGTTAGTTCTTCTTATGAAAAATGAACAATCCAGATTGAAACTGGATGCACTATTATTAAAGCTACCATTATTCGGTTCACTGATTTTAAAGTCGAATCTAGCCAACATGGGACGGACATTAAACTCTTTACTTAAAAATGCTGTTCCGATTATAGATTCAATCGATTTAACAAAACAAACAGTTAAAAATAGAGTCATTCAGCACATTTTAGACCAATCAAAAAGTTCACTGAAGCAAGGTGGTTCGTTTACTAAACCTATGAAAGACCACTGGGCATTCCCGTTTCTAGTGACGCAAATGCTATCAGTCGGTGAGAAAACAGGGTCACTTGAGGAGATGTTAAACCAAGTAGCCAGTTTCTATGAAGAAGATGTGGAAACAGCTTCAGATCAATTAAAAACACTTCTAGAACCATTACTTATTATTACGATGTCCATCATCGTTGGAGCTATTGTCCTCGCGATTGTAGTGCCAATGTTTGAATTATATAATCAGTTATAAAATTTTATATAAAAGGGAGAGAGTGTGGATGTTGAAAACAACACGTAATCTATTAAGGAAAGAGAAAGGTGTCACGTTAGTTGAGTTACTTGCTGTCATCATCATCTTAGGGATTATTGCTTTAATAGCGGTGCCGGCGATTGCAGGTGTGATTGATGAATCAAAGTATAATAGTTTAAAAGCGTCAGCAATTAATGCGATTGAAGCGGCAGAACTATATAGAGTGACAAACGATGATTTGCCAGAGGGGATAAGTGAATTAGAAGGATATTATGATAGTAAGGGCGTTACTTGGTCAACAGGACCTACTTTTACAGAAGGATCCAATGGAACTATCTTGTTATCGGGAACAGTTACTGTAGACTCTAAAGAGATTAAGTTAACAAATGCATCTGTGAGTGATATTGATACTGCCGATATTAGTGATGATGACTCTACTATAGATTAGATAATTTTTAAAGTATGAATGTTTGGATTGGTGCATATGATTTGGATTTATTTATACATTACAGTTCTTGCCCTCATCCTCGGCTCTTTTTACAACGTCGTAGGATTAAGAGTGCCTTTAAGGGAATCAATCATACGTCCGCCTTCTCATTGTCCTTCTTGTGAGAAGCGACTTAAAGCTTATGAACTAATTCCAGTTATTTCATTTGTTATTCAAAAGGGGAGATGTCGGCACTGCCAAACTCGGATTTCTCCTTTATATCCTTTCTTTGAACTGGTAACAGCCGTATTGTTCGTACTGGCTTTTGAGAGAATTGGATTTCAAATGGAATTAATCGTCGCTTGGGTGTTTGTGAGTTTACTAGTGATTATAACCATTACAGATCTTCACTATCAGCTCATTCCCAATCGAATTCTATTATTTTTCTTAGCTGTACTTGTTCCACTTAGACTGATCATTCCCACTGAACCATGGTATGATGCTTTTTTAGGCGCTGTCATAGGCTTCGGATTACTATTCTTTATAGCCCTTTTAAGTAAAGGTGGTATGGGTGGTGGTGACATCAAATTATTTGGTGTGATCGGTTTAGTGCTAGGACTTGAAGGTACGATGCTAACGTTATTTTTTGCTTCAATACTAGGAGCCATAATCGGCATCATTCTTATGTTTTCCGGAAAAATTAAACGAGGTGTTCCGTTTGCGTTCGGGCCGTTTATTGCAGCTGGAGCCATTTTAGCTTATTTTTACCACGATTTATTAATAGATTGGTATATAAATGTGTTGTTATAAGGATGATACCCTATGAGTAAAAACATCGTAAATATTGAAATAAGAGACTATGTTATTCGGTTTACAGAAGTCAATCCGAAACGTCCTACAGAGATGGTTAGATTTGGAGAGCATTTTTTACCTAATGGTATTATAGATGTTGGTACGATTCAAGATTCATCATTGTTTCAAAAGGCTATGAATACTTGTGTGAAAAAGTGGCGTCTTAAGCGTAAGCAAATTAGACTTACGATGCCTGATTCACAAGTTATTGTGCGTAAACAAACGATCCCATCTAGTATTAAGTCTGAAGATATAGATCGTTACATATACTTTCAGCTTGGTGATAGAATCCATTTACCGTTTCAAAAGCCCATTTTTGAAACGGCTATATTAAAAGAAAACGAACAACAAGTTGAAGTGAGCATTATGGCAACGTGTGAAACTCTAGTCCAGCCATTTATCGATCAACTAGAAGACGCTAAATTAAAAGTGGTTGCTGTAGATATTTCTCCGCTTAATCATTACCGTATTTTCTATGACAAACAACTTGTGACGAAAGAAGATCACATATTGCTCGTTCAATATAATGCGAAGTCAGTCGTCTTTTGTGCTTTTGAAAAGCATGTCCCCATATTCTTGCAACAGTTTCAACTAGAATCAGAGGGAGAATCAAGGTCATATGGCCCCACAATGACACGAGAAGATTTTAATGAAGAACAGGTCATGCTTGAATTTGAAGAGATTCGAATAGAACTAGAACGAGTTGAACGTTTCTATCAATATTCAATGAATGATGGGTCTCAATCATTCAATAAAACAATTGTTGTTGGAGACCATCCATACTTAGATGACATTATTGATCGAATGAAGGAGCGTTCGGAAACAGAACTCATAACGTTAACCGATGATTCGTTAAGTGGGCCTAAAGGATTAACTATTGAACGAAAATTCCACAATGTATATGGGTTAGCCATGAAGGATGGAAGTTAAATGTTAGTTGACATTAACCTTTTACCTAAAAAAGAAAAAAAAGCACTCAGCTTATTTTCACTGCCAGCTTTATTAACGGCCTTAACCTTACTAGTTTTAGGAACTGGAGGGTTTATTTACTGGCTTCAAGTACAAGATGTACAAGCATTAGACAGCCAGA
The DNA here is from genome assembly GCF_042685285.1 of Piscibacillus salipiscarius. Taxonomy (NCBI): domain Bacteria; kingdom Bacillati; phylum Bacillota; class Bacilli; order Caryophanales; family Bacillaceae; genus Piscibacillus; species Piscibacillus salipiscarius. Next base: position 44,788 of record NZ_JBHUMZ010000022.1, read on the forward strand.
TATATGAGCAGAGAAGTATAAATCAAAACCTTCAGCATGAATTAGAAGGCGGAGAAGAAGTTAATCAAGCTAAAGTCATACAAACATTGTCTGAACAGTTGTATACAGATACTGCAGGAATCGTAAGTGACATTCATCAACAAATACCAAATAAAGGTGAGTTAATTGCTCTTAAGCTAAATGAAAATCAAATAGACTTAACGATTACAACGACGACTAATGAACAAGCCGTTCAGTTTTACAAGAAACTTGAAGAGATGGATTTCTATGAGGTGGTCATTCACACCATTAATTATGATCAATCTCAAAACTATTTTACAACGAATTACACCATTCACCTGGAAGCTAGTGAAGAAGGAGGGAATGGTTCATGATCTCTAAAACCGTTCATAGACGCGTTATATACATATGGCTTGTGGTAATCATATTAACCTGCACTGCGGCTTATTTATTTATTTTCATGCCATTAAGTACGGAAATTTCTCAAAAAAAAGAAGCCTTAAATTTTACTGAAAAGAAATACGAATTATTAAAAGAGGAAGCCGAAAAAGCAGAGAGTCACACGATACCAGTTACAAGCTTATTAAACTCAATTCCTGAAACGATGGATGAAGAAGAGGTGATTGAGTTAATTAATCAAGCCTCAAACGGCTCCAAATCTCTTGTTGAAAGTTATCAATACAAGGAAGAAGAGGTTATAGAAGTCAAAGGAGAAAAGGTCGAACAGTTAACGATGCAGCTGAACGGAACTACTAGCACCCTAGCCCAATTAAATAAATTTATTAAACAGCTCGAGATGTCTGACCGGCTCGTTCACATAAGCGGTTTGGACTTTCAAAACAGGGATAAATCAATATATTTCCAAACAGAGTTAAACGTTTATTCGAAAACATTTGAGTAGAAAAAGAGCATCCAACTGAAGTGAAGTTGGATGCTCTTTTTAAATAGTCTTGCCTGTTAATGTAGAACTCTATTTTTAAGTGTGACAATCGCAAACTGTAAGCATGCAACTGTAAAGACGAATGCCATTAAAGCTGCATACCATAATTCTGTTGATAAATGACCAGAAGCTAAGAACTCTCCGATGTAATCAGAAATGAGTGCAGGGCTCCAGGTGAAAATATGTCCATAAATATTCGTTAGTACATTAACCGCAATAATAATCCCTAGTGAAATAAAGGCAACCAAACCTGATGACTGCGTCCACGTGTTAACCATCATGACAATCGATACGACTAAAGCAAAATATAACGCGAAGAAGAATAGGCTTATGAGTAAGTGTGTGAAATCAATCGTTCCAAACAATATCATGACATAATACCAAGCTGCGATGACTGATATTACTAGAGACAATAAAACAATTAACATCATAGACATGAATTTTGCCGATACATAGTTGGTGAACTTAACTGGTTTTGATAAAATCATCTCATAAATTCCCGATTTCATCTCACCTGAAATGGTGCTCATGACAATCACAACGGTTAATAAAACTCCTAACAACCCAAGCTCACCAAAACTCATCATTAAGGCTTCAGTTGCGTTAGGCATTGGAATATCGATAACAGAACCATCCGGCATTCCTCCAGCTGCATCCATGATCTTCGGTAAATAATAAGTCGTTATTGGATCCATTATAGCGAACAGAACGAACACGATTGGAACCCAAATCCATTTAAGATTGCGCCAGTTTTCAAGTATTTCTTTTTTGAAAATAACAAACCACTGCATCTAATTTTTCACCGCCTTCATGAACAAGTCTTCAAGTGACGTTTTCGCAACTTCAAATTTGGTCAGCTGCCAGTCTTCGTGATAAACGACTTCTAACAACTGTTTTCGTGCCGTTTTCAAATCATGAACGGTTAATAGAAAATCGTCCTCGACTCTATGAATTTTAAACACGGATTCGATTTCTTTAAGTCGTTCCTCAATAAATTTTGGTTCATCTGAGAATGATAGTTTTAACGTAACAGTATTTTGCACAGTTTCAATCTCGTGCATGCTGCCTTGTTCGATGACATTACCATTATTAAGTAATAGAATTTCATCACTTACTTCTTCAGCATCGTTCAAAATATGTGTTGAGAACAGAATCGTTGCATCTTTCTTTAATTCACGCATGAGGTTAAGGACCTCACGTCGTCCAATAGGATCTAATGCTGAAGCGGGTTCATCGAGAATAATCAGTTTAGGTGAATGGATTAAAGCCTGTGCGATTCCAAGCCTCTGTTTCATACCACCTGAATACTTTGAAATTCTTAGTTTTCGAACCTCTTTAAGATTCACTAATTCTAGTAATTCATCTGCTCGCTCTTTGGCGATTTTCTTTGGCAAGTGGGATAACCTACCCGCATAGATCAGAAATTCCTTTCCCGTCATCCAGTCATGAAAAACGGGAAACTGAGGTAAATAACCTACATGCTGCCTAAAATCTTTTGATAGACTTTCATCTTCGAATTGTATATCACCTTCAGTTGGTTTAATAAAACCTGCCAGCATTCGTAAAGTCGTTGTTTTCCCAGAACCATTAGGACCTAAAAGCGCAACACAACGTCCATGCTCAAGTGTGAATGACACATCAGAAATCACTTGGTGGTCTTTGTACTTCTTAGTTAAATGATTAGCCTGTAACAATGCCACATTTATGGCCTCCTTCCAAAAATAAAGTAAATGATTGGGCCGATAATATTCATGAAAACAATGACAAGTGCCCAGACCCATTTAGGGCCGTTTGTTTCGTGAATTCTTATTAAATCTATTATGGCGATGATGAGTAAGATTAGCTGCAAGATGACGATTGGTAAAATTAATAGAATAATATCTTGGTTAATTTCCATTATGACCACCTCACTTTGTTTTATACATCTAGATACGGTTTTATAGATTAAAAGTTTTACTTAAAATTCCATGATGATTATAAAGTATAAAAAAAGATAAGCTGTTTTTAAAGCTTATCTTAAATACGTTCATATTCATGAATGAGTTGATTAAAAATTTGAAGAACCGATTTTTGTTTCCGTACGGGTAATTCTGATAATTTATTTAAATCGTGGAGCAAAGATTTGTTTTTCTTAAGTAAATCAATCGCGACAATAATTTCTTGTTGTTCATCATTTGTTTCTTGATCGAGTGAGTACACGCGCTCAAACTCTTTTAACAGAAATTCATCCGATAGACTTTTTCCTACTAGTTGATCTAATGAAATCGAAAAGATATCACTAATCTTAATTAAAGTATTTAAATCCGGAATCGTGGATTCGTTTTCCCATTTCGTAATATTAGATCTGGACACATTAAGCTTATTAGCTAGTTGTAGTTGAGTCCAGTCATTCTGTTCGCGAAAATATCGGATGTTCGTCGCAATTTTACTAGACATACTTTACTCGCACCCTAATTTAGTAGATTTGTGGAATAATCGTAACACTAAACAGGTGCTAATTGTTGGTAATGAATGGTACGTTTCGTAACATTTTATTTAATGTTCTTTAAAAGAACATAAAGGGTAAAAAATAACCTAACAGCTAACATGTAGCTGAAAGGTTATATTAAGCTTCGAGTTCATCGTAGACTTGTTCTTGCTCATGTAAGTGGAAAATGAACGCATCTTTGTAAATCGCAAAGAGCTCATAGGCTTTTGGGCCTTGGTTGATCTGTTCATATATGTGAGGGTAATGATCACTTGCGTGAACGGCGTATTCAATCTTTTTCATCGCGTTTAAAGATCGTTCATTCACTTTATTCACTTTTAAGAAGACGACTTCAATCTCTTTTTCCATAAATAATTCACGCAAAAATAAGTCTTTTGCGTATTGATTATACCCTTTTCCAAAATACGGTTTGCCGAGCCATGTTGCTAGAAAACCCATTTGGTCTTGAACATCATACAATGTGATTGCTCCTATTGGCATATCCCATTCATCCAAAATCGTCCTGGAGATGAGCTCACCATTTTCCTCCTGATTCATCATCTTGTTTAGGAAGAAATAGTATTCTTCAATGGACTCAGCCTTTTCACGAACATATGGTTTAACAGCTTCGTCGCTTAATAATGGGAATAGGATTTGGGCATCGTGTAAATCTCGTTTTTTAAGCATAAAAAACACCCTCCATCACTTGAGGGTGTTGTCGCTGAAAGTTGGCACACCTTGGGTAACGACCACCCTCGAATTTTTATCAATTGCTCACAAAAATTCGGGGTGGGAATCGAACCCACTAGAACTGCTTGAAACAAGCAGTGGCGCACCATTTGCCTTCCCTTAATTTATATCCAAATCATACAATATTTTTTTCGATTTGGAAATAGTTTTTTGCATTAATTTTTAGAGTAAATATTTTCTAACGCTTCCTTAAGTGTTGGGTACTTAAATTGATAATCAGTAGCCTCTAATTTTTCCGGATATACGTACTGACCCTTCAAAACTAATATACTCATTTCTCCTAAAATCGTTCTTAATGCAATAGAAGGGGCAGGGAGCCAGTGAGGCTTACCTAATACTTCGCTAAGTGTTTTGCCGAAATCTTGATTCCTCTGTGGCGTCGGAGCAGTTAAATTGACCGGTCCACTGAGCTCGTCATGATTGATGATGTGATCAATCGCTTGAATGACATCATCAATATGAATCCAGGACATCCACTGTTGTCCATCGCCAAGCGGACCGCCAATCATTAATTTATACGGCATCACCATTTGAGGAAGCGCTCCTTCATTTTGATCTAAGATAATTCCAAATCGAGTAAATACAGTTCTGACACCAATGTCTTCAGCTTCTCTAGCTTCTTGTTCCCAAACCGAGCACACCTCAGCTAGAAAGTCATGTCCCGATACCATCGTCTCTTCAGTGAAAGTTGTTTCTTTTGATGTACCATAATAACCAATAGCCGATGCATTAATAAAGACATTCGGTTTTTCAGTAAGTGCATTCATAATACGAATAAACTCTCTAGTTGTAATCATGCGGCTTTCAAGAATTTGTTGCTTTCGTTGATCCGTCCAGCGTCCGCTATTAAGAGAAGTTCCGGCAAGGTTGATGCACACATCAATATTTTCAAGCTCTGTTTCTGGTTGGCTATGAGGGTCGAGCCATTCAATATATGATACGCGTTCTTTATACGGATGCTTTTGAGGATTTCTTGTCAGGATAAAAATTTCATGGCCTTGTTTTTGAAAATAATCCGTTAATCGGCTTCCTATAAAACCAGTTCCACCAGCAATTAAAAATCTCAAGTAGCAGTCCCCCTTATATCTATACTATACTATTATTAGAATATCTTCACTTATATAGGAGTCATGACGATGAAAATTAGTAAAATTTCTACCCAGAAGAAAAATAAACAACGTTATAACGTTTTTGTGGATTATAATGGACGTGAAGAATTTGCGTTCGGTGTACACGAAGATCTGCTTATTCGTTTTAACCTTAGAAAAGGGTTAGAGTTAACAGATAAACAAGTGCGAGAAATTAAACAACAAGATGCGATTTATCAATACTATACCCTTTCGATTAACTATTTAAGCTATCGAATGCGTGCAAAATCAGAAATTGCGGAGTATTTAAAAGGGAAAGAAGCAACACCCGAAGCGATTGAAACCGTCATACATAAGCTTGAAGAAGAAAAATTAGTCGATGACCTGCAGTTCAGCAAGGCATACGTGCGTACGAAAATGAATACCTCGACAAAAGGGCCGAATAAAATTAAACAAGAATTAATTCTAAAGAAAATTCCGGAAGCTTATGTTGAAGAGGCCATGTCAGAATACTCAAGTGAGATCGAAGTTGAGAAGGTTATAAAGATGCTAAAGAAAAAGTTCGCCTCATCCTCTCGAAAAAAATCATTTCAACAACAGCTGATGCAGGCTAAACAATCTTTAATTCAAAAAGGATTTACACAAGGGGCTATCGAAATAGCATCACAGGAAGTCGATTTGTCACCAGATGAAGATGATGAAATGGATGCGGTACGTTATCAAGGTGAAAAAATCTGGACGAAGCATGCGCGTAAGCATGAAGGATTTCAGCTGAAACAGAAAGTGATGGCTTCGTTATATCAGAAAGGTTTTAAGGTGGACTTGATCAATCAATATTTAGATGAGAAAGAAGAGGACTAAGGTGGGCTTTCATGAAGAAGATATTGCTATTGGTTTGTTTAAGTATACTCGCTGCCTGTTCTAACAGTTCAAACTATAATCAAGATGATGTTGCGGCGATCGTTAGGGGCGAGGAAATTACAGTAGGAGACATTCGATTTTTTAAGCAGGTAAACGATAAAGAATTACCTGAAGCTGTAATGGCACATGTGAGAAACAAACTCATCGTATTGGAAGCGAAGGAAATGGGCATCACCGTTAGCGGGGAAGAACTTAACAAAGCCCAGGAAGCATTCCCATATCCTAAAGAATCAGTTAAGTCGGAACAAGCTAATGAGATTAGAGACTTTGCAGAGTCTCAAGCAGATCAGTTTAATATGGAACCAAGAGAGTATTATCAAGAGTTTGTCAGAAGAAGCGCAAAGAATAGTCAGTACCAGCAGAAATTTTGGAAGCAAAAACTAGGTAAACCAGAGAGTGAAAAAGAACAGATTATGACGAACGAAAAGGGTCAAAAAATTATGGACGAATTGCTTGAGAAGTATGAGGATGAGATTGAAATAATCATTAAGTAGTTTGATTTGGGACATGATGCATAGAGATTAGGACTCGAAATTTGTCGAAAACAGGCGTTGTACTCAACTTATGAGACATTTTTTGGGGGATATGAGACATTTCCGACCCGTTTGTGAGACAAACGAGATGAAATATGGGACATAACAAAAAAAGCTATCGGTTTGTTAAGCCGATAGCTTTTTAACTATTATTTTTCTAACACAATTTCATTTCTACCATCATCTTGCTCTACGATTTGTTCAGCTATTTGATCTGGTGACGGTAGGAAAGATGGATCGGATACATAGTCACTTCCATCCCAGAACGGTGTGTTCATGCCGCCCATGTAAACACCTGTAACTGAAATTCCGCGATCCTCATACTCTTTTTGCAAGCTTTCCGTGAAACCACGCTGCGCAAATTTACTAGCGCAGTAACCAGCTTCATGGACTTTGCCGCGAAGTCCAGCTGTCGAAACAATGTTTAAAATGCGTCCTTTACTAGTTAAAATATGAGGCATCAAATGCTTCGTCGTGTAAATTAGTCCTGCTGCATTTACGTTTAACATCGTGTCAATTTGGTCTTTTTCTAAATCTTCAAATGCTCCAAAGTAACCAATGCCTGCGTTATTAATAAGCACATCGATTTGATCGACTTTTTGAGCTAATTCCTCTAACTCGTCCCATTTCGTAATATCGCAAGTATAACTTTCAGCAGTGCCGCCTGCTTGTTCAATTAAGTCCTTCGTTTCATCTAGCTTCTCTTTGCGGCGACCAACCAATAAAATATGATAGCCTTGTTTGGCATATTGTTTAGCGAGTGATTGCCCGAGACCAGTTCCTGCCCCAGTGATCAGTGCGTTTTTCATAAATTTTACCTCCATTAAGTTCAGTCTAGTTGATGCAATAGCGTTTTCTATTGTAAATGACTTTGATATACTTATGAAAGTCATAAGTATAGAAAGGGGTCACAGTATGCAACGCCGTTATAGTGACTTGACCGTAGAAGAATTGCGCAAAGAAGTTTCTGAGCTAACCGAAAAAGCTCGTAAAGCAGAGCAAATGGGAATGGTTAACGAATATGCCGTCCATCAGCGCAAAATCGTCATGGCTAAATCTTACATGATGAATCCTAAAGAATTTAAAAAAGGACAAGTTTATGAAATAGAAGGGGCACCCGGTGAACACTTTGACATCAACTATATGAATGGTGTCTTTGCTTGGGGTACCCGCAAATCACAACAAGGCCAAGTCTTAAATGAAGAAGAGGCTTTACCAATCGCTCTTCTAACTAATCAAGTTAATTAAGAGCCTTTCTTAGGTTAAAGGCTCTAATTTTTTTTGTAATTTGTCTTCAGAATAGACCCAACCTGTATAAGACGTGATGATATTGTAAAATTTATCCATCGTAACAACAGCTACGAATGGATACCTGTCTTTAGCCCGGTATCGTAAGTCAATAAAACGTATCTCTGTATAATCATCAAAACGGTCGATCTCATACCGATAGACTGGAGAAAAGTTAATAAATGATTTTACATTAGCGTCTTGTAAGGCGGCGTTCATCTCTGTTGTATCGGGCAGTGGCATGCGATCGAAAGCATCTTTAATTTCAACGTGACCATCTTCCGACCTTGCAACGAAAAACTGATCCTTAGTCACAACAGCAACTCGCCATATGTTATGTCTTATGGTAGGCTGAGTAATCACTTTTTCAACGTCGTCAAAATAATTTTCCATTAACTTGACGATTTCTCGTTTATCCATATAACGTTTTATATAGTATAGAAATACGATGAAAAATACGATACCAAACGTATAACGAGGGTCAGCTCCAAGTAACCATGCAAAGATTCCAGCTATATATAAAACAAATATGAGTGGGTCAAACGTATTAATAAATCCAACTGCGATCCACTTATCGACAAATGGTTTTAAGGCTTGCGTTCCATATGCATTAAAAATATCTACAAATACATGTAGAAATACTGAGAATAGAACCCATAACCATAAATGTAGATAATTCACATCAGGACTAAACAGAAAAATAACACCCGAGACTAAAAAGCTCCACAACAATACAGCAATTGGAGAATGTGAAGCTCCCCTATGGTGTCTGATGTAAGTCGCATTATCTTTTAATTTAAACAATGTATCGAAATCTGGAGCATGAGAACCAACAATGGCCCCAATTAATACAGCTTGAAATAATGCAGGGTCTTGTTGTACAGCAGGATCAACGGTGGCTAGCCCACCCACTGCCACGCCCATCGTAATATGGGTTGCAGTATCCAAAATATGCTCCTCCTTTTAGTTCAATTGAAGTAGGTGATTTAACGTTGAAAGATACTACTACTTTTTCTATACCCGTTTTATTTAATGTTCATTCGTTCCAAACGGATTTAATATCATGGTATTTATCAATCAAACGTGATTTGCCATGGCGCTTAAATCAAGATCCGTACCGTGTTTGGGTATCTGAAATTATGCTACAACAAACGCAAGTTGATACGGTCATTCCGTATTTTAATCAATTTATGAATCGATTTCCGACTACTTACGACTTAGCCAATGCTGAAGAACAAGACGTTCTTAAGTCGTGGGAAGGTTTAGGTTATTATTCCCGAGCCCGAAATCTTCATGCAGCCGTCAAAGAAGTTGTGGCAAGCTATGACGGCGAAGTACCACATGAAAAAGACAAGCTTAAAAAACTTAAAGGTATTGGGCCATACACGTTAGGGGCTATATTAAGCATTGCGTTTAACCAACCAGAACCCGCAGTTGATGGAAATGTGATGCGCGTCATGTCTAGAGTTTTTCATATAGAAGAAGATATTGCAAAACCTAGAACTAAAAAGATTTTCGAAGATGTGGTGAGAGAAGTTATTTCTCATGACGACCCATCATCTTTTAACCAAGGCTTAATGGAGTTAGGCGCATTAATTTGTACACCGCAGAAGCCGAAGTGCGACCAGTGCCCAGTTCAAGAACACTGCCTTGCTTATGAATACGGTAATCAAACAGATTTACCTATTAAGTCAAAAAAGAAAAAGCAGAAACAAACTGACTTCTATGGTTTAATTATTCAAAATAAACATGGAGAGTTACTTATTCAAAAGCGTCCAAGTGAAGGTTTGCTTGCGAATCTGTGGGAATTTCCGCTAATGCCTAAATCAGAGCTACCTATTGAAGAATGGTTTAAACAGCATTATGGCGCTGACTTATCTGTTAATGCTAAGCGTGGTCAAGTACGCCATGTATTTTCACATGTGATTTGGAATATTGAACTAGTTTTTGCTCAAGTTGAAGGTGAGGAAATTGATTACGGGCAGTTTGTAACAGCAGATCAGTTAAAAGAATATCCATTTCCAAACGTTCAATATAAAATGATGGATGAAATTTTATAAATGAAATTAGGATAAAACCCTCCGTTTTGGTTACTCTAAAGTTTGCGGAGGTGATATTGATGGCTAAAAAGCAAAACCAACAAAAGCCAAATGCGCAAGCATCAGGTACAAACGTAGAAAAAGTGAAGCAGCAAAACCAAGCTGCTGAACAAGGTCAGTATGGTGCGGAATTTGCTTCTGAGACTGATGCTCAAGAAGTACAGCGTCGTAACCAACAATCTCAGCAAAAGAAAAATCAACAAAACAAATAACCCTAAGCGTTAAAATCTGAAGCACTCCTATGGTAGGGGTGCTTCTTTAATTGAATTAAAGCCTGCTTATTCTTAGAACTTTATATTATGGTTATGTTACAATTACATTTACTAAAGAAACTGTTAGGAGTATAAAGATGTTCCCAAAAATCGGAGAAAGGATTGAAATTCAGAGCTATAAGCATGACGGCAACATTCATCGTATTTGGGAAGAAAGCATGGTGCTCAAAAGCCAGTCTAATTTATTAATTGGGGCAAACGACCGAGTTTTAGTCAAAGAAAGTGACGGGCGGTTTTGGCGAACCAGAGAACCAGCGATTACATATTTTACAGGCAACTATTGGTTCAATGTCATATGTATGATTCGTACAGATGGGATCTATTATTATTGTAATATTAGTTCGCCGTTTGTCATTGATGAGGGAGCTTTAAAATATATCGACTATGATTTAGATATTAAAGTATTTCCAGATATGAGTTATGTCATATTAGATGAAGATGAGTTTGAACAGCATCGTAAACAAATGAATTATCCAGATGTTTTATCGAAAATTTTGTACAAGCAGTTACATACATTGGAACGTTGGGTGCAGCAACGTAAAGGCCCATTTTCACCAGAATTTGTAGATAAATGGTATGAGCACTACTTAACGTTTCCAAACTAATATAAAGGTTCAGCTCGCCACGAAGGCGAGTTTCTTTCGTATGAATGAGAGGTGACGCTGTTGGACAGCATCAAACGATACTTACAATTTGTTAAACCGTATAAATGGAAAATTGTATTAACGATTATTATAGGAATCTTAAAGTTCGGAATTCCACTTATGCTTCCGCTCATTTATCGGTATGTCATCGATAACATCCTAGGCGTTGATATACCTTATGATGAAAAAGTATCTAAACTAATGTGGGTGATGGGTATTGCGCTATTCGTATTCCTAATTTTAAGACCACCAATTGAATATTACAGACAATACTTAGCTCAAGAGGTCAGTAGTAAAATTTTATACGACATTCGTGATACTCTGTTCGATCACATACAAAAACTGAGCTTAAAATACTATTCAAAGACGAAATCTGGCGAAATTATTTCCCGGGTGATACATGATGTCGAACAAACGAAGACGTTTGTCGTAACAGGGCTTATGAATATATGGCTTGATATGTTTACTATTATCATTGCAGTTGGCATTATGTGGTATATGGATCCCATGTTAACGTTAGTTTCGATTGCATTATTTCCGATCTACGGATTTTCTGTTAAATATTTTTACTCAAGATTACGTCAGCTAACGAGAAATCGATCTCAAGCTTTAGCAGAAGTTCAAGGCCATTTACATGAACGCGTTCAAGGCGTTCCAGTCACAAGAGGATTTGCCTTAGAAGATCATGAACAGAAACAGTTTGATAAACGAAACTATCATTACTTGGACCGTGCACTTAAGTTTACGAACTGGAATGCGAAGTCATATGCCGTTACACACACCATTACGGACATTGCCCCGCTTTTAGTCGTGGCCCTAGGTGGTTATTTTGTCATTATAGGTAACGTATCATTAGGTACACTCGTTGCCTTTATCGGTTATATGGACCGTGTTTATCAGCCGTTACGTCGTTTAATTAACTCCATGACACAGTTAACGCAGTCTCACGCATCGATGGACCGGGTATTTGAATTTATGGACGAAGAATACGATATCATCGACAGTCCGGGTGCAAAAACGCTAAACACGGTGCATGGCGATGTGAGCTTTGAGAACGTGTCATTTAAGTATGACGATGAAGAAGAAGAAGTCCTTAAGAACATTAACTTAAATATTAAGAAAGGCGAGACAGTTGCCCTCGTTGGTATGAGTGGCGGTGGGAAGTCGACCTTAGTCAGTCTTATTCCTCGCTTTTATGATGTATCAAAAGGTAAAGTAAAATTAGATGGTGTGGATATTCGTAATTACAAAGCTAGATCGCTCAGAAACAATATTGGGATGGTACTCCAGGACAATATTTTATTTAGCGAGTCGATTGCGATGAATATTCGAATTGGTAACCCTCAAGCGACAGATGAAGAAGTCGTCGAAGCGGCAAAAGCAGCAAATGCTCACGATTTTATAATGGACCTGCCAAATGGTTATGAGACCGAAGTAGGCGAAAGAGGCGTTAAACTGTCTGGCGGTCAAAAACAACGTGTTGCTATTGCACGGGTATTCCTTAAGAATCCGCCCATACTCATTTTTGACGAAGCCACATCCGCACTTGACCTAGAAAGTGAACACTTAATTCAAGAAGCATTAGAAAAATTAGCACACAACCGAACAACTTTCATTGTGGCCCATAGATTATCGACCATCACCCACGCCGATCGCATCGTCTTAATGAATAATGGAATGGTGATGGAACAAGGCACGCATGATGAACTCATGAAGAAACAAGGTTATTACTACGACCTTTTCCAAGTACAAGAACTATCTTCTGAAAAAGAAAATGAGAATACTATACAGTAGAACCGCTGGAGAGCCCAGCGGTTTTTCTTTATTCAAGTGTGACTTTTCTAAAGGTTTTTTAGGTAAAGGAGAGAAGTAGTAAGTTAATCAATAGTTTATAAATAAAAAGGTTATTTGGAGTATGGAGTTAATTTAAGGGCTTCATTGGTAAAATAACATTTGTCCAAAACTTGATCATATTTTGGAGGTTGTAGGAATGAAGGTTAAACGAATAGTTGCCAATGTGAAAACACAAGACATTAACAAAGCAAGCTACTTCTACAAGGACGTCCTTGGACTTGACCAATTAATGAATATGGATTTTATTGCAACCTTTGGATCGCATGAAAAGATGGACACTCAGATAAATTTCCTTTCAGAAGGTGGCTCTGGGACACAAGTACCTGATTTGTCAATTGAAGTTGATAATCTAGACGATGCACTTGCTAGAGTAAAAGAGGCAGAAATCCCAATTGAATATGGACCAGTTAATGAACCATGGGGTGTGAGGCGCTTTTACGTTAGAGATCCATTCGGGAAACTTGTCAATATTTTAATCCATCTATAAAGACTAACTTTGCATATGAATCAACGGTTTGAAGAAGTCGATTACAAAATTAAATTTAACAGATAATTTTGAAAATAAATTGACACATATTTCTATAGTGGTATTCTAATAAGTAGGAGAAATACGGAAGGTGGAATTGGATTTGCCAATAACTTGTAATGGTTAAAAAGTAACTAAATAGTACATTCTTATTTTTCATTTTCACTTTTATTTTTTATGTAGGGATAAGTATGTCTATTTTTAACCATTACAGGGAACGCAGGATCATCAGTTGTTAATTCCGAGCGAGATTCCTATAAGGTATTTCGCTTTTTTTATGGGAAATTTTCTCCTCAACCGTTTCAGGCGTTTCTCTGAATTATAGGAGGCACGGTAAATGTGCTTGTATAATTTTGAGATTATTCCACAAGAAACACCTAATGTCATTCGGAACTGTGGTAAATGTAAAAGGAATACAGAGTTCTATTGTAGTGAGAAATTCAGGGTTAATTCAAATCAAAAACTGGTTGATGTTTGGGTTATTTATAACTGTACGCATTGTGAAGGAACTTGGAATTTCCCTATTTTATCGAGAGTACATGTAAACAATATTAATTCTGATTTATATCACAAATTTATAAGTAATGATAAAGAGACGATCTGGCGCTATGCTTTTCAATCCAAACTTTTGAGAAAACAATGTCATGAAGTGAATACAAATATACGTTACGAGTTAAGAGAGGAAAAGATTGATTTAAAATCTAACAATCTTACTATTAGGTTTTATTGTAAATATGAACTTGATCTTAGAATTGATAAAGTATTATCAGAAATACTTGGAATTTCAAGATCAAACCTCAAAAAACTGGAACTTGATGAGATGATCATTCTAAATCCAAAGATCAATATCAAGAAAAAAATCACTCATAATTTACAAATAACAGTTGTAGGAAAAGGCCAGAAAATTAAACTTTAACTATTAATTTAAAAAGTCTAGAAAGAGGGAAAATCAAATGAACCCTTTATTGTTAGATGTTCCTCTAGAATTAGAAACAGAAAGGCTGATTCTACGAGCACCATTACAAGCTGGTGATGGAGAAGTTGTGTACCAAGCAATTGAAGATTCTATTTATGAATTAAAATCGTGGTTGTCACTTTTCCAAGAACCTCCTACTGTTGAAGAAGTAGAGATTATGCTAAGGAATGCTCATATTAATTTTTTAAAAAGAGAAAGCTTTCGTTTTCTTATATTTGACAAAGGTAGCAATGAATTTATTGGAACTACGAGCCTCCATGAAATTGACTGGGACATTCCAAAATGTGAAGTTGGATACTGGATTAGCACAAAATATAGTGGTAATGGATATATGACGGAAGCTGTAAGGGAACTGGTTAACTTTGGATTAAATCATTTTAAATTTAGAAGGATTGGAATAAGGTGTGAATCAACAAACCTTAAAAGTCGTGCGATTGCAGAGAAACTAGGGTTTGTATTAGAAGGTACTTTAAGAAATGATAATTTTTCCGCTGATGGTAACAAACTGACCGACACATGTGTCTATTCAATAATAAAGTAACATAGTGAGTAACTACAATTATAACTAAAAGGGCGATTGTTCAATCTTGACAATCGCTCTTGAGTTAATTAGAAAACCATTAAGTAACAGGAGGGGAAAGAATGTTTGTAAAAGTTTATACTTATCATATCCAAAGAGGGGAGGGTGTTTTTAATTAAAAATACATCAAAGTTTATAGGGATAATCAGTGGTTTTGCCAGCATAATTTTATGGATAGTGCTAAATTTTTATAATCCTTACACAAATTCTTATGGGGTTGAACCTGTTTTATCAACATTTTTTATGCTATTACTTCCAGCTTGTGTCGCAATCGTAGCTTCTTTTACATCAAAACCATCATTGTTGTTAATTGCTTTTGTATGGTCATTACCATTTAGTCTATATTTGGCTCTTACACCTGGAATTTTCGTTTTATTTGGTGTCTCTTGTATGTCCTATTTAATTAGTTTCTTTTTAATAAAACTTACGAAAAATTATAAGTTAATAGGGCAGTAATTCTTCTTCAACAACGGGGCGTTAGTCGAAGAAGATAAATTTAAAAAGAACTTAGAAAAAATTCTAAGTCCCTTTTCTCATTCCTTATTTTGATAACTCACCAGCAATTTCTTAAGGTGAATAAGCTCGTTATGATATTCTAATAGGTTTGATGCGAGAGGAAGAAAGGTCATGCGGTCGCTTTCCTCATCGTCATAGGTTTCCATCAATTGATCGACTAAATCTTGAATGTTCGGTTCGGTGATTCTCTCAAGTGGGTCCGTTTCTTTTTTACGGATTCGGCCAAGGTACATGAGCACTAGCTTTTCGTGAGTATGCAGTGTTTTATCCACTTCTTCAATGATTTGCTTATTAATATTTCCCTTGAAATGTTCAATTTCATAATCCATTCGGTGTAAGTTTTGCAGAACATTAAAAGCCTTTTTAGTCGTTGCGATTAATTGTCTAAACAACACTAGTTTACGAGCCCTTTCAAATCCCCGCCTTCTAGTATAAGTACGCTCTTCTGAGAACAGCATATATGTTTGATCTAACCTTGTAATATCCTCTTGTAGCCTTTGAATTTCACGTTTTAAAGCTGGCTGATCTGATAAGTGCCTGGTTGTGACACGAATCCACTGCAGAATGTCATTCGTTGTGCTGTTGATTTGTTCAAACAACCTCGTCTCATACTTAGGTGGTAGGAACGTCATGTTGACGATAAATGCTGATACAATTCCGATAAAAATAGCAGAGAAGCGGACGCCTGCCTGCTCTAAAAATGGTAAAGTCGTCGATTCCATAATCGCAATGACAGCAATAATCGCGATAAATGTTGTGTCCTCTTTCATTTTAAACAACATACAAATACCAATAACAAGAATAATCGCAAACCCAATCACAAATGGTTCATTTCCAACTGTTAAAACTAATATGACAGCTAACGTTGCACCGATTATGTTAGCTTGAATCTGTTCAATAATCGTCTGGACTGATCTATAAATAGATGGCTGTATCGATGAGACTGCCGCAATGGCTGCCGCAAACACCCCAGCCTTCAGTCCAAAAGCACCTGCAACGTAAAGTGCAATGGCGGTTGCGAGCCCTGTTTTAAATGCTCTTGCTCCAAGTTTCATAAAAAACCTTCTTTCGATTATTCATCTTCTTCTATAATAATACCTTTATGTATAAATAGAAAAACATATTATAGATGTTTTGTGAATAAAAAATAAGCCCGCGCAATCGGCACAGGCTTAGTCTGGAAAAACCAGAAAGGAAGGGAGTTTCATAACATGAATTCCTTGATAAGGGGTAATCCATTAAATCTGAATTAATTACATTCTACACAAATATTTTGAAAATTACAACTACTTTTTAAAATTTTTTCAATAGGTTTCGGTTCAATATGATGTATCATGTGCTGAGACTTTGTATGCTACTATTAAGAGGATATACATATTAAGGAAGGTTAACTATGACTAGAAGTATTCATTACATATTAAAAAAATTAGCTGGTGCAGGCTTTTTCTTCGTTGTCTTATCAAGTTTTTTATTATTGTCTTCGGAAATTGACGATGGGTTTGAGTTCGTAGAAGAAATAAGCGTCGTTTTCTGGTGGATCATCCTCTTTAGTTTAGCTACTTCGATGATTGATTTTATTGTGCAAAAATTCCTAATGAACTATCAGTCTATAAAACTCGCACTTTATGTGGTCTCAGGCGTCTTGTATTTTCTTCTAAACCCAATGGAAATCTGGACGTTTTACTTTATTCTTGGGCTAATCGGAGCAATGGCAGGTTTAACGGTATATATGGGTATGTATCTAGCAAAGAAATCAACTATACTCAAAATTTTCCTCTCAATTGTGGTACCGCTCGTTTGTTTCATTTTCCTTAACTTAAATTTCACTGACAAACAAGGCTGGGTAGAAGAGAGAACCGAAACCTCGTATGAAGCATCCTTTGACTATTTTAATGGTAGACATGAAGTGCCAATTAAAGCGGAAAAAGGGGAGTCCATTACGTCTTCATTCGAATTTAATAACATAAATGAGGGAGGCTGGAGTTTCCACATTCTAAATGAACTTGGACAAAAAGTTGGCAGAGCTGAAATTAATGACGACCAAACGAGGTTTGAAGCCAAAAGAAGTGGGGTCTATCGATTTGTCATCATAGGTGATGATGTGGAAGGTCGTTTTAGAATAGAATGGGCGATTGAATAAAAAATCACCGCGATCGCTCGCGGTGATTTTGCTTAACTCATTTGTTTAAATGCATGATCAACGGCTTCTAATGTTTCTTCGATGTCTTGATCCGTGTGCGCGGTCGTTAGGAACCACGCTTCGAATTTAGAAGGTGCGAGGTTAATGCCTTGATCTAACATCAGTTTAAAGAACTTCGCAAATTGTTCGCCGTCCGTATTTTCAGCTTGTTCATAATTCGTTATTTTTTCATTTGTAAAATAAACCGTCAAGGCGCCCTTTAACCGGTTAATCGTAATCTGAACGCCGTGTTTATCAGCACGTTCTAAAATGCCTTCTTCTAATTTAGCCCCTAAACGATCCATTTCATTATACACGCCTTCTTCTTGTAAGACTTCTAAACAGGCAATTCCTGCAGCCATTGATGCAGGGTTTCCAGCCATTGTACCAGCTTGATAGGCAGGTCCAAGTGGAGCAACCTGTTCCATAATATCAACGCGGCCTCCGTATGCCCCAATCGGTAGACCACCGCCAATGATTTTACCCATCGCTGTCATATCAGCCGTTACACCAGTTAATTCTTGTGCGCTGCCATAATGGAAACGGAACGCTGTGATGACTTCATCGAAAATAAGTAAACTTTCATTTTGATGCGTCAGCTCTTTTACCTTTTCTAAAAACCCAGGTTTTGGCTCAACGATTCCAAAGTTCCCAACGATTGGTTCGACTAAAACGGCTGCGATATCCTGACCATACTTCTCTAGTGCATCTTCTAGCGCCTCAGCATCATTAAACGGAATCGTAATAACCTCTTGCGCAATGCTTTTTGGCACGCCAGCTGAGTCGGGTGTGCCAAGTGTTGATGGTCCTGAACCAGCCGCAACCAGTACTAAGTCTGAATGTCCGTGATAGCACCCAGCAAACTTAACAACTTTCGTGCGGTTTGTATAAGCACGAGCGACACGAATCGTGGTCATGACAGCTTCTGTACCAGAATTAACAAATCGTACCTTTTCTAATGAAGGAATCGCATCTTTTAACATCTTGGCAAATTTGTTTTCTAGTTTAGTAGGTGTACCATACAATACCCCGTTCTCTGCCGCTCCCTTGATCACTTCAGTAATATGCGGGTGAGCATGGCCGGTAATAATCGGTCCATAAGCCCCCAAGTAATCTATATATTGATTGCCGTCTACATCCCAAAAATGTGAACCATTTGCTTTCTCCATAAAAACTGGTGTCCCGCCGCCAACACCTTTATAGGCTCTTGAAGGAGAATTGACGCCTCCAACAATATGTTCTTGTGCTTCGTTGTATAACTGTTCAGATGTAGGTCTATTCATGAGTAAATCCTCCAATTTAATATAATCCAAGCTATATTTTATCATACCAAGTCCCTCATTTTTTTACATGAGATGGACAACTTTTACATAAAAATTAATGAGGCGTAATCAAAGGATGGTGCGGATGGGGTATTTAGAAATCGTGTTTGTTGTGATTATTGTGATTGTAAGTATATTGATTTTTCTTAGGAGTAATCGAAATATACGGCACTCCTTTTCAAGTGAATTATTTATCGCATTTTTAATTATTTATTTTATATTAATGATTGGCTTTGCCTTAATCTATTTTTTAATGTCACAAATAGGATTTACCGTCCTATCAGACATATCCTTGCAAGCCGGAAGCACGCTTGATCGGTTCTTAAGATCACTTTACTTTAGCGGAGTCACCCTAATGACCGTTGGCTATGGTGATATTTATCCTATTGGGGTTGCTAGATTCGTATCATTAATTGAAGCTGCCGTCGGTTATCTCTTGCCAGCTGCATTTTTATATAAATTGATAAAATAATTTGTCATCGGCGCCATTCTTCGATAATCTAAAATAAAGGATTATTAAAGGAGGAATCGTCATGACAGTAGAATTAGGTAAACAAGCACCAGATTTCACATTGCAAGCAAGTAACGGAGAAAACGTTAGTTTATCAGATTTTAAAGGGAAGAATGTAGTTCTTTATTTTTACCCTAAAGATATGACACCAGGTTGTACGACAGAAGCCTGTGATTTTAGAGATAACCATAAGAGTTTTGAGGAATTAGACGCCGTCATTCTTGGGGTGAGTCCGGATCCAGTTGATCGTCATGAGAAATTTATTGATAAGCACGATTTGCCTTTCTTACTCCTAGCAGATGAGGATCATAAAGTAGCTGAAGACTTTGATGTTTGGAAGCTTAAGAAAAATTTCGGTAAGGAATATTACGGTATTGAGCGTTCCACTTTTATCATTGATAAAGAAGGACAGCTTGTTAAAGAATGGCGTAAGGTGCGCGTGAAAGATCACGTTGAAGATGCACTAAATTATATAAAAGAAAATTTAAGCTAAGAAGTAAGCTGGCCATAGCACGTAACTATGGTCAGTTTTTAAACCATTTGGTGTCAATAAAAATGTGTTTCGCTTTCGGTGGACGCTTTCCGTGGGCACGGCTTCAGCTTCTTTGAAAAGAAATCAATTTCTTTTCAAAGTGATCTTCAGCTCGTGCTGTTCCCGCGACGAACCGGACGTTCTAGTGTCGGCGTTGGCCATAGGACGTGGCCGTTTTTAGCCGACCTGGAGTCCCCACCTTCGCTCATCACAATTTTTCAGCACAAGCATCCTTTCATCACGATATAACTCTAAATATACTTAACCATTAATAAAAGAGGTGTCCTGTTAATGAATATACTAGTCACAGCACGAATGAAAACGAGCTTTAGAGAAGAGTTAGTGGACAAGTTTCCTGAAGCTAATTTTATTTTTAAATACCCAATTGAAGAGGCAGAACCATACATACCAGAAGCTGACGTTATTGTAACGTTCGGTGAAGATTTGACTAATGAACATATGGAGAAAGCTGATCGTCTTAAGTGGATTATGGTCGTTTCAGCAGGTCTTGATGAAATGCCATTTGAGAAAATTATTGAGAAAGATATCCTTGTCACGAACGCTCGAGGTATTCATAAAATACAAATGTCCGAATACGCGATTGCGATGCTACTTCAAGTCTATCGAAACCTGCCGCAGTTTATAGAAAATCAGCGCAAACATGTTTATGACAAACGAGTTAAAATCGAAGAAATTAGCGGTAAAACAATGATGGTCGTAGGCACTGGCGCTATCGGGCAAGAAACAGCCCGCAAGGCTAAAGCTTTTGACATGAAAACGATTGGAGTTTCTAGAAGTGGTGCTAAAAAAGACTACTTCGATGAATGTTACAAAAATGAAGAACTTTTAGACAAATTGCCTGAAGCCGATTTTGTGATTAATGTGCTTCCAGCAACGCCAGATACGGAAAAAATGTTTAAGTCAGAACATTTTAAAGCGATGAAAGAGGATGCTGTTTTCTTAAACATGGGACGAGGTACGACAGTTGATGAAAAAGAAATGATTGAAGCTCTAAACAACAATGAAATTCGTCATGCTGTTTTAGATGTATTTGAAGTAGAACCTTTACCAGAAGATAGCCCGCTTTGGGATATGGAGAATGTGACACTCACGCCTCACAATTCTGCGATTACAGCAGGATACATGCCACGTGCTTTAGATATTTTTGAGAATAACCTAAAACAGTTCTTAAATGGGGAAAAACCTGAAATTAACGTGATCGATCCGAAGAGGGGGTACTAAAGATGAGAATTTACACTCGTTCTGGAGATAAGGGAAGTACATCTCTCATTTATGGAAAGCGCGTAAAGAAAAACGATATTCGTGTTGAAGCATACGGAACTTGTGATGAAGCCAATTCAGTTGTAGGAGTTGCGAGGAGCCATCTATTAAACGCAGAGTGGGATGGTAAAGACCAAGTCATTGATGCTTTGCATAAAGTGCAAACAGTCTTGTTCCATGTTGGGGCAGAGCTTGCAACTCCTAGCGGTAAAGAAGTCATGTGGAAACTTAAGCAAGAGCATATCGACTTCTTAGAAAAACAAATTGATGAGTGGGATCAAAATCTAGAAGAATTAAAGAACTTTATTCTACCATCTGGCCATCCCGCAGCAGCTTCTCTACACGTAGCCCGCACAATTGTGCGCAGAGCAGAGAGAATGGCGGTGGCGATTGAAGATGTGGACAATGAACTGGTCTTGCAATATTTAAATAGACTTTCGGACTTTCTATTTGTAGCAGCTCGTTATGTAAACCAAGGTTTAGGCGGAGAGGAATTACCATTAAATACCGATGTATAACTTGGTCTTTTTAGCCATATAAATTGACAAAAGACTCTATTTCGAATTAAACTATTTATAAGAATTCTTATTTAATAATTATATAGTTGAAAGAGAGGTGCATGACGGTGTCAGAACAAAGATTACAGGAAGCCTTATCTCATCTTAAAAGCTCGGGTGTAAGGATTACTCCCCAACGTCATGCAGTGCTTGAGTATCTTATGCAAGCGATGACTCATCCAACCGCAGATGATATTTATAAAGCACTTGAAGGTAAATTCCCAAACATGAGTGTTGCAACAGTATATAATAACTTACGTGTATTTCAACAGATTGGCTTAGTCAGAGAGCTCACTTATGGCGACTCATCTAGCCGTTTCGATTGCAATACGACAGAACACTATCATGTTATTTGCGAGTCTTGTGGTAAAATTGTTGATTTCCACTACCCTTCATTAGATGAAGTGGAGCAACTAGCAGAGCAAGTAACAGGCTTCGAAGTCAGTCATCACCGCATGGAAGTTTACGGAAAATGCGAAGACTGCCAACAAACGAATCACTAAATTCTAAACCACTCCTTTCATGGTGTGGTTTTTATTTATTAAAAAAGGGCCACCTCGTTAATTGAGATAGCCCTACAGAGTTTAACTATTACTCTTTTTCTCTTGCTCTTTCCAATATTTCTTCGAGTTGTATTTCTCATCAAACTCTTCGCCTTCTAAATTAGGGTCTAGAGTTAGAGGCTGTTTACAAAACATACACGCATCCACGCGCCCTAATACTTTCGTTGCTTTTCCGCATTCTGGGCAAGCCACTTGAACTGCCCTTGTGGAGAGCATTCCAATCCAGAAGTAAATAACCGTACTTAGAATGATTGCAATTAATCCTAAGAACATAAATAAGACCATTACCCATTCATAGCTCTTAAATAAAAGACCGATATACATAATAATCATACCAGCAAAAACTAATGCTAGTGCGACTGTACGTATCTTATTTATTTTATTACTATATTTCAATTTCATATGAAGGGCACCTCCCTTGTCATTCCAATAAGTAAAAGTTTTCTCTATATATTGCCTTTTAATATCTGATAGAAGTATAGCATAATTTTATTTTAGTGTATGTGAAGAAAAAAGGAAAATCATGAATTTTTGTCGAATTTAATTATTTGAGGAATGGTCGAGGGAGGATTAAGGATGGAGAATCTATTGCGTCCAATTTATCAAGAGAGAGCAAGCCAGCCTAACACACTTGGAGTTTTATTATATGAGAAATTGCATGATCAAAGCCCAGTTACAGATAACTTTGATGTGATTCTGCTAATTGTCGTGCGTGAAGCGGAAGAAGATTGGTATGTCAAACACTATGAATTTGAACAAAAAACAGCTGCCATGCACATTGTGGATGAACAGTTATTAAATGAATGGATTGACAAGAGCGGTTACCGTAAAGCCATTGACTGGTTAATTAATGGGAAAGTAATTTTTGACCGAAATGAATATATGGCGAACTTAAAAGAAACACTACATCAATTTCCCGAAAAGAATAGGAAGCTTAAAAAGGCTGTTGAATTCGCGAAGTTGATAAGAGCTTATCGCGAGTGTAAAGATTTATATAATAGTAAACACTATATGGATGCTAACAGTTTAATGGTTAGATCTTTGCATTACCTAGCACGGGTTACAGTATTAGAAAAAGGCTTTCACCCAGAGATAACCGTCTGGAATCAAGTTAAAAAAATTGATCCGGAAGTTTATAAACTATATGAAGAATTAATGGAAAGTGAAGAATCATTAGAGAAGAAAATTTCTCTGATGTTACTGGCAAGCGATTTTGCGATTCATTCAAGAGCAGAGCATGGCGCTGAGCATTTACTTAATTTAATGAAAGAAAAAGAGGAGCCATGGTCGTTCGGAGAACTCAAAGTGCACCCTGAATTACAAGCTTATACATTAGATCTATCTATACTGTTAGAGTATTTAGTTGAACGAAAAATTATAAAGACCGTTTTAGTTGAAACGAAAGGACAGAGTATCTTCCATAGGCAATATGTTTTAAAATAACGGAAGTTAAGCCACTCAGTGCGACAAGAGTGGCTAGCTTCTAACCTTTCTTTAGATAATATGTATGGATGGCATAGTTTTTGTTAAAAATAAGGAACGCTGACTGGGGTTCATTCATAATATTGATAGTGGTTTAAAAAATCTATTGACTTGAGAAATGAATCCGTGCTATATTATTTCTTGTCGCGCCAAAAAGACACTTTAAATTGGTGCCAACAAAATGAATTAAATCTTTTTGAAAAAGCACTTGTCAATCTGATTAATTCATGATAAATTATTAAACGTCGCGTTAAGAACAGAGCGTGATAAACAAGAAAACAAAATCTCAAAATCAACTAAAAAGTAGTTGACTTTTTCCTGAGAACTTGTTATTCTATATAAGTCGCTTTTTTGAGGCGACCGACATTTGAACCTTGAAAACTAAACAAAATAGCCTGTAGTCAATTCACGTTTTTTACTCGGATTGGCGAGTCAAAAACGATTTA
>NZ_JBHUMZ010000023.1:0-116251 GCF_042685285.1 Piscibacillus salipiscarius
GTTTGACGGCCAATGTTCATTATAACCGAGAGGAGATCTTTTTTGTTACCACTCTAAAAGTTTCATTGTCACACACGCAGAGCGTGTGGTTTTTAAAGACGTAATCAATAGAGTTGGCAATAACAATAAATGCCAACTCTATTTTTTTCTGATGTTATGTTAAAATAAAGTAGCGGAGAATGTCATAACCAAGGAGTCGATAAGGTGAATGATCAAGAGTATTCATTACAAGAAGCAATCCTTTATTCACATAAAATGGCTCAATTAACTAAAGGAATTTGGAAAGCCATTGAGAAGGATTGGCAAGACTGGGTCAAGCCGTTTAACCTTAATTTAAATGAACATCATATATTATGGATTGCGTATTATTTACGAGGAGCAACCATTTCAGAGATCTCAAAATTCGGGGTTATGCATGTATCAACAGCTTTTAATTTTTCAAAAAAACTAGAACAAAGAGGATTATTAACCTTTTCAAAAAAAGAAGAAGATAAGCGTAACACTTACGTAAAACTTACTAATGAAGGTATTAGTTTATTTGAAGAAACTATAGATGATCACGATCCTGAACGTAATAGTGTCATGAACGCTTCATTGCCATTAAAAAATCTCTATGGTAAATTTCCTGAATTTCAAGAATTGGAATCCATTGTAAGGCAATTATATGGTGACGAATACATTGAAATACTAGATCGCTCACTAAAAAGTTTAAGCGAAGAAACCAAGCCATAACTCTTGGCTTATAGGCGGTTATCATGGTACTTTGAGCCCTTTTTTTAAAAGGTATAAAAAATTATAAAAAAAGGGTTGAAATTTTCCTCTAATCAGCGTATTATTCCTTGAGAGCTATTAAATTAAAACAGTTAATGAACTGAATATTACAGCTGAGAAGGAGGCCCTATTATGACATGCTGGAAATCTATCAATGTAACTAAAGAGCTTGGTTATAATAGGTTAGTCATTTTGTCTACCTTACTAGGTCTCGTTACCTTTTTAATTATGTATGTACCATTTTCAATTATTTATTCAGGTGTTACAATTAAAGCGCCTAGCATATATATTGTGTTAAGTAGTCTTATATTAATACCAATTTTGCATAAATTAACGCATGCTATACCAATCATGTTTACAGATAAAGAGTTTCATTTTAGATGGATTATTAAGTATAAATATATTCCTTTCTTAAAGATTCAAATGAAATCAAATCTATCTAAGAGAACTTCAATTATTACGATGCTAGCTCCTACATTAATGATTACATTACCATTAATGTTGGCTCTGATAGGGTTTCCTGTATATTTCCCTATTATTATATTATGCCTAGCATTAAACATTGGTATTTCTTTAAGAGACTGGATTGCTTTAGGGTATTTTGCTAAAGCCCCACGTCATAGTGTGATAGAGAAATCTAAAGAAAACTATGATATTCTCATAAAGTCACCGTAATTAACCGAGGAGGAGATACTTTGCTATTTGTTTATGTACCGTTTGCATTGTTTATACTTTATGCATTTAACTCATTAGCGCAGCGTTTCTGCGAAAAATCTGAACTATCATCAGAAAAAAGCAGCAAAGTATTTAGAACAATTAACGTATCAATGCTAATATTACTCATTGCATCTTATTATGAAGTGAATTATCTATATTAAAGATTAAGGTTGTTCCGAATTCGGAACAACCTTTTTTAATCTCTAAATTTAATGTTGGGCACACCAACATACTTATTCTAGTACCAAGACGCACCTACGATGATTAATAGGATGAACAAAACAACAATTAACGCGAAACCTTCACCATAACCTTTGCTTCCCATAATTCTCACCTCCCTAGTCATTTAACTACAGTATCTTATGTTGTGATGTCTACTTTCGTTTAGGCAGTTTTAAAAAAAGATAGTTCAAGTATAACTTTGTATGGTATATTATTAGTTATAAAGACAACACAATTTTTAGGGGTGAATGCAGAAATGAAGAAAGTATTATTACTCGGGTTCGCTGCACTTTTAATGATTCTTGCTGCATGTAGCGATGATGAAGGACAAGACTCTGAAGTTGTTGCCGAAACAACTGCCGGTAACGTTACTCAAGAAGAATTTTACAATGAATTGAATGAACTTTACGGTGAAGAGGTATTAAAAAATATGGTCACGCGTAAAGTCTTAAACGAACAGCTTAAAGAAGAAAATAAAGTAACTATGGAAGATATCGATAAGGAAATCGAAGAAATTAAAGGAAATATGAACGAACAACAATTTAACATGGCTATGCAGCAACAAGGATTTAAGAGTGAGAATGAATTCCGATATGCGTTACTATTAAGTAAGATCCAATATCAAATTGCCGCTCAGGACATTGAAGTTACTGAAGAACAAATTAAACAGCAATATGATCGTATGAAAACGGAACTAAAAGCTAGTCATATTTTAGTTGATGAGGAAAAAACAGCTAAAGAAGTGTTAACAAAATTAGAAAACGGCGAGGAATTCGCTAATCTAGCTAAAGAATATTCGAAAGATGGCAGTGCCCAAAATGGTGGTGATTTAGGTTACTTCTCAGCAGGTAAAATGGTAAAAGAATTTGAAGATGCTGCTTATTCATTAGAAGTTGGAGAAGTTAGTGAACCCGTAAAATCACAATTTGGATGGCATGTTATTAAATTAACGGATAAGCGTGAAAGCGAACAAGAACTAGAACCATACGAAGATATGAAAGATCAGCTTAAAGAACAACTAACGATGAAGCAAGTTGATAATGAAGCTCTAAAAGAAGAAGTTCAAAAACTATTAGATGAAGCTAAAATTGATGTAAAAATTGAGGATTATCAAAATTTATTTAGTGAAGAATAATAAACACCCAATAAGATGAAATTCATCTTATTGGGTGTCTTTTTTGCTTTCGGTAATATATCGATCTTTCAAAACGCTTTTTAATTGGTTTATTTGATCAAAGTAACGCTTTTTATAATCAGGTTTGACTTCTCGCTCACCGTACCTCACATCACGATAAATATTAATGGCTTTCTCATCAATCATTTCTGTTAACTCATATCTTCTAAGCCAGTCTTCAATTGATTCATCGAGATAACGCCCCAACTCATGATCAGTTGCCCACTTTTCCAACTTATAAAAAGCCTTCCGAATATCATTATTCGGCGCTTTAGTAATCGTTTGCCTTCTCCATAACCTTCGATCATCTGTTCTACTCGAATTAGACACTAAGTCACCTTGATCTTTATTAAAGTTTATCTTACTCAGTAGCTGCTCCCTATTTTTAAAAACGACTATTAAAATAATAATCGCTACCAACATAAGGAATACTACCAATATATGTTCACTAGTAATAACAGGCTCGCTGTCTAAAGTAGTATATTCTTGTTTCTCTTGTCCACGATCTTCCCAATCCTGTTGCTCTATTTCGCCATCTTTTTGTTCAGGTTCAATCGTTTCTACCCAGTTAAAAAAAGGGGCTAGAAGAAATGTAAAAAGTGAGATAATACCATTAATAATTAAATAAAACACCTTCCTAATTAGTGGAAATAATACCAATAACAAGCTCGATAAACCGAATGTCAGTGCAATCACGCCAGTCACTGTTATGCCGTTCTTCTTAACGTTTTGGTCGTTGTTAAAGGCGTTTAAATTATGTAATAAATTTCCCACAACCAAAATGAATATTTGAATAATTAACATCCAAATAATCTGATCTCCATTATCTAACTCACCATAATGTGCTGTCATATAGGTTATAAATACAACTAAAACAGAAATGCCTATAAAAAATGTTTCCGTCTCACTATCAGGGTCCTTCTCGTGTTTTACCATACGCCAAGCTATTATGCCGCTTAATGCAGCCGACTGAATAAGCGTGAACCCAAGCAAGACTCCAAAAAACGCTAATGGAAACGCTAAAAATAATAAATAAATATACTTCAGTTGATGCTTGAAGTAAATACGGACCATTGCGTAAATACCTATCGCAATGCCTAGCCAAATAAAGAAACCAACAATATTTGGTTCTGTTCGACTAAATATACTGCTGGCAACCATCACAATCCATACTGTCATGATCTCTACTAAAATTTTTTGCCACTTAAGGATGGCACTATCCTGATTTTTCATTAATAGCCCGCCCTCCTTTCATATGGAGAGGCGCTAACTCAGAAGCACCTTTTTTGGTATCTAAGTAATAAACTGAGT
Source organism: Piscibacillus salipiscarius (assembly GCF_042685285.1). Lineage (NCBI taxonomy): Bacteria > Bacillati > Bacillota > Bacilli > Caryophanales > Bacillaceae > Piscibacillus > Piscibacillus salipiscarius. Next base: position 4,196 of record NZ_JBHUMZ010000023.1, read on the forward strand.
GACCATTTTGCTCCCAACGTTTAAAAAACGGATGATGCTGTTGACTCATTTCACCGATTTGAATGATATAAGGTGGTTTAGGTTGCTGATTTAAATGATTTAGGGTATGAAGTAGTGGTGCGGTTAAACCTAATGGATTCACTCTAGCCAATAATTCTAAAGCATTCATTAAATGATGATGACCTTCTCCTAAAGTTAGATGAACATATGGCGCTCCACCTCTACCACGTACATTCATATAAATCTCAAATGGAATTTGTCGTTCCGTTGCAAAACGACACATATATGCTGTCTGTTCCAATAATTGTTCTGTTTGTTCGACCATAGATGTCCCATATTCTGTCTTAACATTTATGATAAAGCACCATGACAGCTGATTAACCTTCTCAACAATTTTAGTTTGTAATTCATTACGTTTAGCCGTTGCCTTCCAATGAATTCGGTTAAATGGATCACCTCTATCATAGGCTCTTGTTCCATACTGTAATAACGGTTCTTCATATATAGAGTGCTTTGCTTGATGATCTCCATTACTCCTTGGATCAAGTAGATTTAGTCCTTTTACTTCAGATAATGATGGATAGATGACGACTTCTTCTTTATGATAACGATTATATAATAAATCGATTTCACTAAATCCAAGAATATTTGGTACAACTAATCTGATCACCCTTATTCTCCCAACACCTCGGCGTTTTGCTAATACCGGCAGTAACAATTCTTTCTTTTCAAAACTTAATAATGTGATGGGAACTTCAAGAGTATTAGTCATTTTTTCTTCAGAAAATTTATAAGATGATTCTAATACAATATCGTACTTTACAACTAGCTTGGCATTTAATATTGGGAGAATTCCCTTCTGCATGATGGATAATTGAAGATTTTCTTCGTCACCAGGATAGCACCTTATCTTTCGGTTCGGGTAGTCAATCGCCAAATAATCATCTAAATGGTTTTCATAAAAACGACTCCCAAAATATAATACAAAAAATAATAAACCGATAAAAGCCAATATGGGAAATGTTCCTAATCTCGGAAAAAAGCTTAATATGATAAAAATTCCACCTGGAATCGTTAACCAACGGTATAAATTCGAACTGCGAATAGTTTTTCTAAACATTACCTTTCAGCCCCGATTTCAACCGGCACTTCGACTGATTGAAGTATTGCCTCCATTACATCTTGTTGTGATTTCTTTGTTGAACCTTCTAACGTTAAAACGAGGCGGTGTGGTAACACATGTAAAGCCATTTCTTTAATATCTTCAGGTGTTACATACTCTCTGCCTTTTATGGCCGCACGGGCCTGGACTGCACGCATAAGTGCTAGCGTACCACGAGGGCTAACCCCTACTTCAGTCCATGCACTATCTCTTGTGGCTCTAACAACTGATAATAAATATTCTTCAACTTCTTTTGTTAGGTAAACCTCTTTAACTTCTTCCTGATATTGAACTAATTGCTCCTTAGTAATAGATGAAGTAAGGTCTTCTATCGGATCAGAGTAACGATATGTTTTCATAATGTTGTGTTCCTCTTCAAACGAAGGGTAACCCATATTAATTTTCATAAAAAAACGATCCATTTGGGCTTCTGGTAATTCAAATGTACCTTGCTGTGACTCAATTGGATTTTGAGTTGCTAACACAATAAAAGGTTGTTCAATTTTTACTGTAGTTCCATCAATCGTTACCTGTTTTTCTTCCATTACTTCTAATAAAGCAGACTGAGTCCTTGGTGTCGCACGGTTAATTTCATCAGCTAATAATACATTAGTTACAACAGGGCCAACCCTTAACTCAAACGATTGCTCTTTCGGATTAAAAAAGTGGATACCTGTTATATCTGACGGAAGGACATCTGGGGTGAATTGAATACGTTTAAAGTCACCTTCAATAGATTTAGCGATACTTTTAGCTAGCATAGTTTTCCCAGTACCTGGTACGCTTTCTAAGAGCACGTGACCTTTATTTACCATGGCATTTGTTATTAATTCAACAGTTTCTGCTTGTCCTATAATGACTTTTCCAATATGGTTCTTTAGATTGTTCGCAAAATCCTTTAAACTCATCGTCCAAACTCCCCCTATAAGTTAGTCCATAACTGGTTTATAAAAAGCACGGTTCTCTAATGGATATATACGTTCAGTAAACTCTCCTGGTTTCACTTTATCTAATGCTCGGTTCATCATATTCATTTTGGCATCTATTAAATCGATTAGATGTAAAACTTCCGCTTCTCTAATTTGTGGAGGCTTAGGACTCCCCCATTCAGCTTTACCATGATGGGATAAAATCATATGTTGTAATAACATCACTTCTTCACCTTCAATTCCTAGCTCGTTAGCGGCTTGTTGCACTTCATCAACCATAATTGTGATATGTCCTAGTAATTTACCTTCAAGAGTGTAGGAAGGTGACATCGGGCTTGAAAGTTCTTTCACTTTACCGATATCGTGTAAAATAATTCCTGAATATAACAAATCAGGATTAAGATCTGGATAGAGTTCGGTTAGTTGTTTACCAAGTTTCAGCATCGAAACTACATGATGTGCTAGTCCACCAGCATATTCATGATGATTTTTAGTCGCAGCTGGGTATGTGAATAATTCGTGTTCGTACTTCTTAATAAAATAACGAATAATCCTTTGAATATTAGGGTTTCGCATATCAAATATAATTTTTGTCATGTATTCTTGCATCTCTTCCACAGGAATCGGTGCCTTTTCCATGAAGTCCTCTGGGTGTATACCATCTGCCGCTGTCGCAAGCCTAATCTGTCTAACGTTTAATTGAGCTTTACCCCTAAACTGTCTAATATCCCCTTGAACATGCACAACACTCTCAGGTGTAAAAACCTCTTCATCATCCTTTGTGATCTCCCATAACTTTGCATCAATTTCACCTGAACGATCTCTAAAAATAATCGTTAAAAAGGGCTTACCATTACTGGCTACCCCTTTCTCAGCTGATTTAATTAATAAGAAACCTTCAAATTGTTCCCCAACAGACACATTAGCTATACCTTGAGTCATTCTCACTTCTCTCCTTTTCTCTCCCTATTTAGCCAACCTGTAATGGTGATGGCTTAATATTTAATATTTGGCTATCCTGATCTTCACAAGTTAAGTAAATGATTTGTTGATCATTAGATTTTTTACGAATTAGTTTGAGTACTTGTTCTTTTCTACTTTGATCAAAATGTACAAATGCATCATCCAAAATAAATGGAAGATGTACATAGGTACTTAATGAATCATTTAAAGCAAATCTGAGAGCGATATACAGTTGGTCGGCAGTCCCTTCAGAAAGTTGCGAGACATCAAACCATAAACCTGATGTTGACTTAACCATTATAGACTCATCTTTATTAAATTGAATCGTATCATATCGTTCATCTGTGATAGCATAAAAATATTCACTAGTTTTTTCCATGATATCAGGTAAATAGACATTTTGGTACCTGTTTTTAGTTTCTTTTAAAGTACTATAAGCAACTTTCTTAACAGCCCACTCTTTGGCAAGCTTGACTACTTCAGATTCAATCATTGCTTTTTGGTGGACTAAATCTGACAAAACACCGCTAGACTCTAAATGATTAATTTCAACCTGTACTTGAGCTTTTAATTTTTGTTGATTGTCTATCTCAGCCCTATTACGTTCTATAGTTTGTTTATGGTCATTAAATTGACTTTCAACTTCTAACCAATTTATATTTTTTTGAAGGATATATTCTGTCTCTGAATTAAATACTTCGTATACCATTTCATAGAGATCGTTTCTTTGCTGCGATTTATTTTTAAGTTGTTTATATTCCCTGGCTTTTTCTAGGAAGTCGTCCTTCGATTTTGCATTCACTTTGCTTAAGAGACTATTAAGATCATCTTGAAGTTGTTTAGTTGATTCAGTTAATCTTGATTTTACGTCTTCTTGTTCTTTAAGCCATTCCCGTTTTTGTTCTAAATTTTGTAACCAGGACTTCTCTTTATCAATATAATTCAACGCAAGATCACAAACCAATCTGGGCTCAGTTAGGATTCTATCCTTTTCGTAAAGCTGAATGATTGTGTGAAGAATACTTAATTCATGTTCCATTTCTCTTTTTGTTTTCGTTATATTCTCCTCTATATCAGTTTGCGCTAATGCCGTCTGCTTACCTTTTTTAAGCCAGTCATACACACTTGGCCAGTGGAATAAATCAAAGCGCTTCAAAAAAGGATACTTATAAATGTGTTCTTCGATTTCTTGTTCAAGCTCTTTTTGACTTTGTTGAACATATTCTTGCTCTTTTTTCAATTCATCTATGGAACTAATAGTACTCTGGGTGTAGTGCTGAATCTGATTTAATTGCTTTTCTAATTCTTCCTGATCGTTAAGCTGCCGTTTTAGTTCTGACATTTCTGCTTCATAGCTACTTGATCGTGAACCTGTCGACTTAAGTCTCTTTAGCGTCCTCTTAATGTGTTGATCAATTTTATTAAGCGTATAAAAAATTGTAATAGCTAAGATCAACCCGACAGCAAGCCCTCCGTAAATCGTTAACAGCTCTACATTCACTCTCATCAATAACATAGATGTTAAAAGTAAAACCATAAAAGGTAATAACCATTTACTCGTCGCGACAAACCCCTTAACTTTATTAATTGTGGTCCTTTGATATTCCATTTGCTGTTGGTACTGTTTTTCTAACTGTTGTTTTTGCTCATCTAGTTTTATTTGGTCATATCTTTCTTGAATTGATTGTAGATCAGATGAGCTCATCTTCCATTTGTCAATTTCATTTCTTTGTCGCTCCAAATCATTCAGTTCTTCATACTTATGATAGAGTTTTAATTTGTTAGATTGAATTTGTGACTTAAGTTGATCCCACTTAGCAGATAAACGTTTCCAGTTCTCATTCGTGTAATGATGAATATCAACTGATTTAATTGAGTTTAGGTCAATTTGAAATCCTAACTCTTCTTCAATTTTTTTGTAGTCATACTTTAATTGTTTTAATTGTTCTTCACTTCTCTCGATGTCTGTATGAAATTGCTCCACCTTTTGAACAATGTGTTGTGCTTCAGTAATTGTAACTGGCCATTTATCAACTTGGCTTGCTTCTGTCAAGTCATCGATGTCTTTTTTCACTCTTTGTACTGAATCTGTTATTTGATTCAGTTGCTCTCCCTGTGCTTTTATTTGCTCTGTTAAATGATTTAATTGGTTCTGTCCATCTTCAGGAAATGATTCTGCGTCTTTAAATTGATTCATTTCGTCAGTTAAAATCTGATGCTTTACAACAGGCGATTTCACTTGATTTAACTTTTCATAATAATTTAAATCAGCTATGATCTCATGTTCTTGTACTTTTAATGATTCAATTGTTTGATCAATGTCCTCTAATTGTTTATATAAGTGCTGGTGCTCGCGTTCTTTTCTTTCAGTTTCATAAATCTCTTGTTGAATCTTTTGAAGTTCAGTTAATTTCTCATTCAATGGTGGCCTTTTACCTTGTTTCTTAAAAAGTTCATCAGACTCTTTAATTAATTCCTTTTCAAGTTGAGTAATTTGATCAGACCCTGTTAGACCTAAGTTAAAGAGAACCGTTCCAATATCTTCTTTTTTATGTTGTCTGATTGACTGTAAATCTCGATCCTCGAAAGAGAAGATGGATTCAAATAAGGGCCGGTTAATTCCTTTTAAAACTTTATTAACCTCGTGTTCAGACAATTTGATTCCGTTTTTTGACACAACAAGATGACCACGATTCTTATGTAAAAAGCGTTCTAAGGTATATGTTACATAGTTTACCTCTATTAAAAGCCTTCCTCCTAATTGACCATCAACCTTTGATAAGTATTGCTCGCGTTCATCAGACTTTAATCCAAATAGGATGTATATTATAAACATTCTAATAGATGATTTACCTGCTTCATTTGGGCCATAGAAATAAGAAAGTTCATCTGAAATAGGGATTTTTTTATGACTCCACTTTCCAAATGAAACTACATCTAATTCAAGAATTTTCATCTTTCCACCTACTTATTAATTTTGCTTAAGATTAATTTTTCCGCTTCTGTCTTAATCTCACTCTGAAGTTCATCCAAATTCAGATCAACATTTTTTCTGTATAACGGGTGTCGTTTTAAGTCTAATAAAAAAGAAGACAAGTCATCTGTTTCTTCTATTGTTTTAAGCACTTCTTTGATAAACGGATTAGACTCAATTATTTCATCCCAGCTTATTTGTTCCTGTCTTAATTTCAACTCACTAAACCAAATCCAGTTCTCTTCATCTTCTTCTGATTCATTTAAAGTATCTAAAAGATCTTCGACTCGATCCTCACTAAAATCATTTTCTCTAATATTTAGAATCAACCTAACCATCATCTTTGAATGCCTTTTTCTCAAAGAATCTTTAAACTTTAGTAGAAATTCAACGAGCTCAGATGGTTTTTGTATGTCTTCTACTGCAACTTCTTCTTCACTAAAAACTATATTCTGAAGAGGATAGAATTGATAAGTTGGTTTACTTCCATTTAATTCGACGATATAACAGCCTTTTTCTCCTCTTTCTTTCATATGTCTACCCTGGATATTCCCAGGATAAATAGCTAAAGGTTCATGACTAATAATTTCGCGTTGATGTATATGACCTAGTGCCCAGTAGTCAGTTTCTATCTTCTTCAAGTCCTCTATAAGAAACGGTGCATAATGGTCATGTATTTGATCGGTCTTCAAACTACCATGTAATGTTGCAATATGATACGAGGCATCTGTTACTCTTTGATAGGAAGCCACCATATTTTCCTTAATAGCCTGTTTACGATAGCTGAAGCCGCTTATTTCAGCAAGAGGTTGTCCGTGTTTATGATAAGTAGTGCTGTTAACACCATCTGATGGAAAAATATATGTATTTTGAGGGAATATTAGTTTAGCTTTTTCCTGCATCATATAATCGTGGTTTCCGTAACTGATATAAGCATTTATGCCATTAGAATTAAGTTTCTCTAATCCTTTTTTTAACTCTAGTGATGACTTAATTGAAGAAGATTCCTGGTCGAATAAATCACCGACAATTAATACAAAGTCAACATTTTCTTTTATAGCTAAATCAATTAATCGCTTAAATGCTACAATTGTACTGTTTAAGACATCTTTATAAATGGGTTCAGGTAAATGACTGAGACCTTTAAATGGACTATCTAAATGTAAGTCCGCACTATGTAAAAAACGTAAATTAGGTTTGAACATACAATTCCTCCATTAAACCTTGTTACTTATATTTTATCAAAAACTAAACACGAACGCACGTTCTATATTAAGTTTTTTCAATTTCTTTTCTATTTACAAAAATCAAATAAAACTCTATAGTAAAATTAGAGAACAAACGGGAGGATTGCGACATGAAAACATATTTTTTAACAGTATATTCTAACAAAGGAGAAGCTCTTTTAGACGAGCAAATTGAAGCAGCTAATGATCAGGAAGCAAAAGAGATTGGATTTCAAAAGCTTAAAGAGAACAATTATGAAGATACAACTCACAGGCTCGTATCACCCGATGCTCGATTAGTGTTATTTCATCGTTAATTCAACCTTTTAATGAAACAAACCCCGAGTCGGAATACACCGAACTCGGGGTTATTTAAATGGCTAGAGCTTATTGCTGCTCTTCACCGTATAAGTCTTCTAATGGTTTTGTGATAATTTTACTAACGTCTGTGATTAATGTATTTAAACGTTGCTCTTCTTCCATTAGTTTTGCAATGTCTTCTTGCTGCTGAACAAGTTCAACCACTTGTTTTGCTTTGTTAACTTCTTCTTCAGTGATCTCTTGACCTTGCATTTGCTTTTGTTGTAAAGTCATTTGAGTTTCACGGAAATCATCAAACATTTTCTTCGTTTGAGGATCATTCATTACTTTTTCATATGCTTGTTTTAAATCTTGAAATTCATCGCTATTGCGTAAACCTTTCTCAAGATCATAAGCTAAATCATAAATGTTAGCCACGATATACCTCCTAAAATTTCATTACTTTCTTACTGTAACAAAGATTAAACTCACTGTATAGTGATATAACTACTATCACTATGTCAAAAACATCACAATCAAACCTTGCAGTAATCCGATTAACCCACCTAATAAAGCGCCTAAATATGTAATCATATTCATTTCACGCTTTGTTATTTCTAAAACAAGCTGTTCAATCCTTGACACGTCAAACTTCTCAACTTCTTGTTTTACTAAATCGAATAAATTTAGTTGCTCAAGTAGACTTGTCATATTTGTTGATAATGCTTCAAATGAAACTTCAATCATCTTGGGGATCCATGTAGTTTTAAGCTTAGACAAATAATTATCAAATAATTCATTAACAGGTTGATTTAAATAAAATTCAATATTGATTTCCTTTGTAACGAGGGATGCAAAACGTTCTTTAATTTGAATTTCACCAAACATGTCTCGTACCTCTTTAAGATCTTTTTCTTTAAACTGCTCCCACTCTTTTCGTAATAACTCTTCAATAGATTCTTTCGTTTCGTCTGAATTTAAAAACATACGAACAGCTGGTGTGACTTTATCAGATAGACCTTCTTCTCCTAAGTATGATGATACCATGTTACCTAAGAACCCTTGCGTCTTTAAAAAGTTAGATGCGCTTTCAGATATTTTGCGCTGCCCTTCTTCACTCGTTAAAAATAGCTCAATTTTTACAATAAGATAGTTCGTAAAGTCAGGTAGCTTTGATTCAAGATTTTCATTAAGATCATTTGGTAATATTTCACGAACTTTTAGATACTGATGTTCCGTATATAAATCATTTAGCTTTCTTTGAATGGATCGTTCCATATTAGCATTTAAATTTCCTATACTAAATTCAGGATTGACTTTCAATATTAAATCATGAATAGAATAACCTTCATTAACTACTCGATCAACTTGTTGGTTAATCATACCTGCCATCTTCCCTTGAAAATCAGGCTCAAGCACTTTTTGCTCAAGTGCATCACTTGTCACCAAATAATCGGTTACAACGCGACCTAATTGTCCGGCTAACTCATTTCTCCTTTTAGGTATTAAACCAGGCGTAAAGGGTAGTTTGAATTTCCCAATATAAACCGCTTCATATGGCCTAAAAAGCATTTTAATGGCTAAAAAATTCGTCATTCCACCTATCAGTGCGCCGATCATGATCATGAAAATTATTAGAAATGCCCAGTTCATCTTCTCACCCTTTTGCAGTAAATGTTAACACTATATTTTTAGCATTAATATCGATATATTACCAGTATTGACCTTAAAAAAGTTACACAAACTAATTGATAAAGTGAAGGGAGGTTTTAAGTTGGCTAAACCAGGACGCCGTGAAGAAGATAGCAGAAGTAAATATGATTTAGATGTAGATAGGATGCTAAATGAAGGTTTAGCAGGTGGTTATGTACGTCCGACGTATAATAAGGTTCAAATAGATGAAGCACATGAAATTAGAAAAAATGACGAGCCTTTCAGCCCAGCAGAAGAAACTCGTGATGAGTAAAAAATAGATTAAGGCCTTCCTATAAGGAAGGTCTTTTTAACTATAGGATGGTTAAATAAAGAAAAGAGGGCCTAAAGACCCTCTTTAATTTTATGATGCAGGCAAGAGTTTTTTTGATTTGCTCTTACCTGCTTTTGAATTTTCGTCTTTGATTGTTTTTAGAGGTTATCAAATGACGCTGTGTTACTTAGCTCCACCTAATTGTTGTTCTGCCATTTGTACTAGACGTTTAGTGATTTCACCACCAACAGAACCGTTAGCGCGTGAAGTTGTGTCTGGGCCAAGCTGAACACCAAATTCTTGTGCAATCTCAGTTTTCATTTGGTCTAAAGCTTGAGCAACACCTGGTACTACTAATTGGTTTGAGTTGTTGTTCTGTGCCATTGTATCTCACCTCCTGTGTATCCATATTTTCTACAGGAGGTGAAATCTTATTTACGGTAATTTTTGCTACTTTTTTGGTTATTTTTTGGCATTTGGTTTAGTCATTTCTTTTGGTACGACTAATTTGTCAAATTCTTCACCAGATAGAATGCCAGTCTCTTCAGCTGCTTCACGTAAAGTAAGGTTATTTTCATGAGCATATTTAGCAATTTTGGCTGCATTTTCATATCCAATGTGAGGATTTAATGCTGTAACTAGCATTAATGAATCATTTAAGTATTGTTCAATTTTACCCTCATCTGGCTCTAAGCCAACTAAACAACGATCTGTGAAGGATTCCATACTGTCGCCTAACAGCTGGCAGGATTGTAGGAAGTTATAAGCAATCATTGGTTTAAATACATTCAATTCAAAGTTACCTTGACTTGCCGCAAACCCAATTGCTGCATCATTTCCCATGACGTGTGCAGCAGCCATTGTAATGGCTTCACTTTGTGTTGGATTAACTTTTCCTGGCATGATTGAGCTTCCTGGTTCATTGGCTGGAATTGTAATTTCACCAATTCCACAACGAGGACCACTTGCTAACCAGCGAACGTCATTGGCTATTTTCATTAGATCAGCCGCTAATCCTTTTATAGCTCCATGTGTATGAACTAATTCATCATGGCTTGTCAAAGCATGGAATTTGTTTTCAGCTGAAACAAATGCACCGTTCGTCTCTTTATTAATTTTTTTAGCGACAACTTCTGCAAAATCAGGATGTGCATTAATCCCTGTACCTACTGCAGTTCCGCCTAATGCAATTTCACGCACATACTTAAGTGAATCCTTAATCATGGATTCAGTTTTAACTAGCATACGATGCCACCCGCTAATTTCTTGACCCAATGTTAGTGGTGTTGCATCTTGTAAATGTGTTCGACCGATTTTAACAATCTCACTGTAAGCCTCCGATTTTTCTTTTAGCGTTTGTTTCATTTTTGCAAGTGATGGCAATAAATGTTCCTCAACTTTTTTCACTGATGCAATATGTAAAGCCGTTGGGAACGTGTCGTTAGAGCTTTGGGATTTGTTCACGTCATCATTAGGATGTAAACGTGTTTCTTTACCTTGCTCTTCTAACCACTTGTTACCTACAAATGCAATAACTTCATTCACGTTCATATTAGACTGAGTTCCACTTCCTGTTTGCCATACAACTAATGGGAAGTGTTCATGTAACTCACCTGCTAAAACTTGATCTGCTGCATGCGCAATAGCATCTGCCTTATCGGATTCTAAAAGACCTAACTCTTCATTGGCACGAGCAGCACTTTTCTTAAGGATTGCAAACCCTTCAACAATTTCTTTTGGCATCTCTTCGTTACCAATTGGGAAGTTCTGTTTACTACGCTGCGTCTGTGCACCCCAATATTTATCACTAGGAACTTTAACTTCACCTAGCGTATCTCTTTCAATACGAAAATCCATGTAATAATCCTCCTTCTAAGCTTGTATATCATCCAATATTATAATATCAAAAAACGCTCGCGAAAACGAATAAGTCTACAGAAACAAATAAAAAATGCAGCCTATAGACTGCATTTTAATTCACATATCCAAAATATTCTTCAACTGTTAAACCAGATTCGTAAATTTTTGTTGCTAATTCTTTGCCAAAATATCTAAGGTGCCATGGTTCGTAATTATAACCTGTAATATCACTTTTACCTTCAGGATAACGAATCACAAATCCATATTTGTGAGCATTCTCAGCTACCCATTGACCGGGTTCCGTATCCCCTAATGCTTCTTCTAGCCCTAAGAATCCACCAGCTTCTAATGGAATTGTAATATCCATAGCCAAGCCTGTATTATGTTCACTATGACCCGGTGCAGCTGAATATTGATCTGTCCATTCTTGTCCCTTAGTTGCAATATTGTTGTTATAGATCGAAGCCTGCCTTTCAACTGAACGATAACCTGATTGAGCTACTAATGTGTAACCTGAGTTTTCAGCGGCTTGGAATAACTCTTCTAGTGCTTGAGCAGCTTCTTCTCTCATATTTCTTTTTTGATGACCTTCAGGGGCTCTAAATGGCACATTAGGCTCAATTAAATTTTTGGGTTCATATCCTTCAGGTAATCTTCTTTCTTTATTTACTACTACATCGATTGCATGTGGATTATGAACAATGACTTTACCATCTTCAGTCACTTTCTCTTTTTCTTTAATTTCAATTTGTTCTTTTGACTTCATTCCACTTTCAACACCTTTAGAAGTAGATGCTTCGTATGTTTCTTCTTGTCCATCTTGCATACAACCAGTCATTATTAATAAAACACTAATTCCAATGATTATTTTTCTCATATTATCCCCTTATCTCTCTAGTTGTCTCTTTATATATATTAACACGAAGATTACGTAAGCAAAATGCCATTTCTATAAAAACAAAAAAAGCTACCTCCTTATGAGGCAGCTTCTTGCTCATATTATAAATACTTTGCATATTTTTTACTCAACTCATCGAAAGCGCGTTGATCTCCTTGATCAATGGCTGTATTAATTTGCTCTTCTAGAGCATTCTTGTTCCACATAAAAACTAACTCATCTAAAACTAATCGTGCTGCTAATTTGATTTCATATGGAACTTCTCTTTTCGCTTTTATCGCTACCCGTTTTGGAAATTGATATTTAATGAGCACATAAGAGGTCACTTGTTTTTTCATCTTTTCTCCCCCTTACTCCCTTTTTTCTATTATAATAAAAATTACCGAAAAATTGCAACAATATTCAGAAAATATGCGGAATTTTTTGTGTTTGGGCTTGTGAGATTAGTATGATTCATACACTTGCCTATTTTTGATTATAATTGAGTAAAAAAAATCCCTGACCATTCTGTCAGGGAAAGCCTCTGTTGGGAGAGAGGTGTATATATGAACCTCGCCAAATATAGCGAAGAGTTCAACGAGTTTAATTAGTTATTAGGGCCTTTTCCATTTCCTTTTCCTTTGCCCTTACCTTTTCCTTTGTTTCCTTTTTCAGATGCTTTACTTTTTGCTTCTTTGGCTTTTTCTTTACCAAAGTTTGACTTACCTTTTGATTTTTGATCAGAAGATTTTACTTCATAATTCTCTTCACGATCTTCCTCAACTTTAACTTCATCAACTTCTTCTTCTACTACCTCATCTTCTTCAGTTGGTTCTTCTACTTCTTCAGGTTCTTCAGTAGGTTCTTCTGTTGATGAGTCTTCTTCTGTTTGCTCTTCATCAGATGTACCTTCTTCAGGTGTTTCCTCTGAATCTTCTTGAGCAAATTCATCTGTAATACCATTTAAACGCTCATATAGAGCGGACAATTCTTCTTCACCATATTTAGCTTGTAAACGATCAAGTGATCTTTCAATATTACGTTTTAAAGAAGCTTGAGCATTAGGGTTTTTAACTTTTTCCATAGCTAAAGCTAATGAAATAACGTTTTGACCTACTACTTCATTTTCCTCTTCTTCAGTTTCTTCTTCATCTTCATCATCTTCTTCAACTACGTCTTCTTCTTCAGAAGTTTCATCTTCACTAGCTTCATCTTCGTTCTCTTGTTCTTCTTCATTAGTTTCTTCATTTTCTTCTTCAGAAGACTCTTCTTCATCTGATTCTGCATTTTCTAGTATGTAAAGAGCTTCTTCTAGAAGAATGTTAGCATCTTCTTCAAGACCTTGTTGATAAAGCAATTCTGCTTCTTCAATTTGTTGTAAAGACCAGTCTAGAATAAGGCCAACTCGTTCAGTATCTTCCTCTTCTAAAGCTAGAGAAAGTTGGTCTGTTACTTTTCCATAATAACTAAATAACTTCTCTTCCAAAGTAGTTTCTTCTTTTACAACTACTTTAGTTTCGTCAGAATCTTTTGTAGATTCGTGATTGTCTGCCGAAATACTCATCGGTGCAAGGACCATTGATGCAGTTAATGTTGCTGCAGACACTGAATGGATTAATTTACGACGCTTCATTGAATCACCTCATCTTTTTGTATTCACTCATACCTTACGAATTACGGATCATGATTTTTGGGGGTTTTTATATTTTTTTGTTAAAAAATTTCGTAAGTTATTAAATTAAGTTAGTAATAACAATGAATTTAGCGTCTAAAATAAAAGACTGAGGTAACCTCACCTCAGCCTTAAATGTTAACTTGAAATTTTATTTGTAATGTCGTAAGTTCGTTTTGCTTGATGTTCTACCGCTTTTTGAATGTCATCTTGAATATTACCTTCGCCATCAACAGTTGCACTTGTACCGTAAGGGTTCCCACCAGATGCAAAAATCACATCATCTGTATAACCAGGACCTGCAATAATTACACCCCAATGGAACATAGACACATAAAAACTCGTTAATGTTTGTTCTTGACCACCGTGTGGATTTTGTGCCGTTGTCATGGCACTACAAACTTTATTAACTAACTTACCTTGTGCCCAAAGACCACCACATTGGTCCATGAAAAGTTTAACTTGTGAAGGAACATTACCAAAACGAGTTGGGATGCTAAAAATAAATCCATCCGCCCACTCTAAATCCTCCGGCGTTGCTTCTGGAACATCCTTTGTTGCTTCATAATGTTTTTGCCAAGCAGGATTTTGGGAAATTGCACTTTCTGGTGCTGTTTCCGGTATTTTTAATAATTTTACCTCAGCTCCAGAATCCTTTAACGCTGCTTCAGCCCATTGTGCCATCTGATAATTTGCACCTGTAGAACTATAATACAATATTGCCATTTTTGGCATATCATCACTCCTATTTCTTTAAACTTCAGTTAGAAGTTTTCCCAAATCGAATGAAAATATAATAAAGCCAGCTCGACCGTTTACCCACCCAATGAGCTGATCTAAGATGCTGGCATGCTCCGTATTTCTGAGTGAAGTGTTCGCATACGAGTATTTTCAAGCAGACTGTCTGTATTTTCGGAGAAACTGTTCGCATCCAGAAGAAAACTGTTCGTATTTTCAAGTGGACTGTCCGTGTTTTCGGGTGAAATGTTCGCACCTGAGTGAAAACTGTTCATATTCGGATGAGAACTGTCCGCGTTCACTTCAAAACACTGGGCCGTCAAAAGAAAATAAAAAACATGATAACCCCGGTTAATTGAACGGAGTCGTTGGGTGAATAGCGCTTTGCCTATATAAAAAAGCGCCGATGAACTCGGCGCTTAAAATTATAATGATGCTTGCATGAGCTCTTGTTGTAGCTCTTTTAGATTTTTCCAGCCAAATGCGGTTTCTTCATAGGTTCCTGAACCGATTGTGGTATTCTCTGCTTCCACTTTCCTTGCACCGTAGCGTACATAAAAGCGGCCAAAAGGATTTGCTGTTAAGATCCAAACTAATAGCGATTGATAACCATCTTCTACACACTTTTTAACAAAATGTTTTAACAACTCATGCCCAACCTTTTGACCTTGAGCTTTCTCTAAAACATAGATGTCGTAAATTTCAGCATCAAATTCAAATTGCTCAGCTCGTTGTTTACCGCCTGAAATAAATCCTAATAACTGACCATCTTGTTCCGCTACATAAACATATTGTTGTACTTTTTGAGATGACAAAGTGGTCTCCCACATTATTTTCCTCGTATCGTAAGTCATGACTTGCTCTAAATCTTCATCTGCAATGATTGGACCATATGTTAACTTCCATGTTTCATCATGGATTTTAGCAATCTGTTCCGCATCACTTAGTCTTGCTTCTCTTACGGTTAACATGGTATCCCTACTTTCTCTACATCGTTAATAAAAAGACTGTTAGAATAGCTCCTATCACAGCAAATATAACATTTACATTAAATGATGCAATCATCGCTGCAATGACTCCACCTGCTACACCAACTAGCGGGCGGTCTTCAATCACATTCATAACTCCTGGGAAAATTAGAGCACCTAATGCTGCGAAGGGAATGGCATTTAACCACCTATTCACCCAAGGCTTAAATGTTGTGTCACCCATAAAGAAAGCTGGAATAAATCGCGGTACGGCTGTTACTATAGCCATTCCAATAATGGTCATCATAATCATGAGGTCTCATCCTCCTTTAGCAAAAACACACCTAAGAAACTTCCAATTACGGTAGCTAGTACAATCGACCATCCACTTGAAATTTCTAGAACCATCGTGAATAAATAATTTAAGATCATACTAAATACAGCAATGATGCCTATTCGCCATTCTTTTTTTATAGATGGAACTAATAGCCCAATAAACATTGCATATAAAGCTATACCCATACTAGTACTCAGAGCCCTAGGTAGGACGTCGCCTAATAAGGCACCGGCCAAACTTCCGAATACCCAGCCACAATAGGCAACGACAATTAGACTTGTATAAAAATATGGACCGTACATTTTATTCGCTTCTTCTTTATGTAATGATGAAACAGCAAATGTTTCATCCGTTATCCCTAAAGATAAAGGAAATCGCCACTTTAGAGGGAACTCTTTTGTTGTATTCATAAATGACATGCTCATAATAAAATGCCTAAAGTTTAACACGAAAGTTGCAATAACTATTTCAATAAACATTGTTCCTGCCGCAAACATTCCTGCAGCCATTAGTTGCGCAGCTCCTGCAAATACAAGCACACTCATCATAGTTGTTTCAAAAGTTGTTAATCCGGATTCCTTGGCTAAAACACCATAGGCAATCGCAATAGGTAAATAACCTAAAAAAATCGGAAAACCAGCTAACATTCCATTCTTAATGACTGCATGTTTAGTTATTTGATTGGTTGAATGGACTTGCTCCAATGTCTCCCCTTCTTTCTTAATTATCTTAGAATAGATGGATGAAGAATCTTAAATATCTTTTCTAATCCTTCTATTAATCTTGGTGATGGTCGACAGTATAAATACTCTTCTAAAACGTGAATTCGATTGTTCTGTATGGCTTTAATTTGATATGAACCTGGCCGGTTTCGTACTAAATCAGGATTCATCTTCTTCTCTTGAACACCGACCCAAACCATACAGATCTCATCTGGATCCCGTTTAATCACATCTTCCCAATCCGTTTGAACGCTTGCTTGATTGATATCACCAAAGACATTAACTGCACCGGCTAATTCACTAATATAGCTTAACCAATTTAGTTTGCCTGGTGTAAATATGGGCTTTGGCCACCATTCCCAGTAAACTCGTTTCGGCTCACTAATTTGTTTTGATAGTTCTTTATAATGGGTTAATTGACGATAGTACCAATCATAAACTTCTTGAGCCTTATCCAATTGTCCTGCATATTTCCCTACTGTTAAAAGATCGTCTGCAATTTCATCTAATGAATTTGGATTAAGTATAATATATTCTAAACCCGCTTCATCTAATTTTTCAATATTCTTCTCCATTCCAGGAACACTTAAAGACGCTAATATTAAGTCAGGATCAAGCTCCTTAACCCGCTCTACATCAATGTTTAAGTCACGTCCTAACTTAGGAATGTTTTCTACCTCTTTCGGCCAATCTGAATCATCATCGACACCTACCACATGTTCCATTAACTCTAAATAAGCTAAAATTTCTGTATTACTGGGGCAAAGAGATACAATTCTCATCTTAAAAACTCCTTTATAGTAGAGTTTGAATAATGACGTATAAAACTACAATTATTATAACAACTAACCAAGCTGGTCTTTTCCAAAAATGGAGTAAACTAAACCCTACTAAAGCAACTGCGAAGTCAACGCCATCAGAGATCGCACTTGTGAAAATAGAATCATAAAATGCAGCTATTAGAATCCCAACAACTGAGGCATTAACACCAATTAAAGCTGATCTGACAGCCTTGAATTGACTAACAGATTTCCAAAACGGCAAAATTCCAATTAACAATAAGAATGATGGCAAAAAGATTCCTATTGTAGCAACTAGCGCACCCATTAATCCAGAAGAAGCTTGACCTAGAAAACTTGAAAACGTAAATAATGGTCCAGGAACAGCCTGTGCTGCTCCATATCCTGCTAGAAACATCTCTTCTGATAAGAAACCATTTGGCACCAACTCACGTTCTAATAATGGTAAAACAACGTGACCACCACCAAATACTAACGAACCTACACGGTAAAAAATATCAAACAGCTGTATATAAATATTATTGGCTGCTTGACTAATGAAAGGAAGTGCAATTAATAATAGAAAAAATACCGATAGACTAACGACACCTATTTTTTTAGGCAAGTCTATATTAAGACTAGTATGAGTATCTAGTTCCTTATTTTTAAATAAAACATACCCTGCAAATGCGGCTAAGCCAATTATAATTAATTGCATGGAAGCCAGTGGAAAAAGTAACAACAGCGATGCCGCCACAATAGCAAAAGCAATTCTAGGTAAATCGGGAGTTAACTTTTTCCCCATATTAACAATGGCATGGGCAACGACTGCGACTGCTACTACTTTTAGCGCAGCAATAAAAACCGAATCCATTAAATCAGCTTGGACCACATACATCGCAAACAAAATTAAAGCGATGACAGAAGGAATAGTGAAGCCAATCCAGGCTAATATCCCACCTAGAATGCCTCCTCGAACCATACCAATCGAAATCCCTACCTGAGAACTCGCTGGGCCAGGTAAAAATTGACATAAGGCAATTAAATCAGCATACGTTTTATCATCCAACCATTTTCTTCTCTTAATATACTCTTCTTGAAAATAAGCTAAATGCGCGACAGGTCCTCCAAACGATGTTAACCCTAATCTCGTAGCGACCAGTAAAATTTCTAAGTAATGTTTAAATGAGTACAATCATGACACCCCTAACTAACATAAATATAAGGAACCACTTATATAAGTGACCCCTTATATTTTAGCATATTACATACTAAATTGGTTGACCTGATTATTTAATTTTTTAGCTAGATTATTTAGTTCACTTGCAGAGCGTGATACCTCTTCCATTGAACTATTAGCTTCTTCTACTATTGCTGCTGTTTCTTCCACTCCTGCAGCTGATTCTTCCGAGATGGACGCAATCTCTTCAACAGCTTGATTCATTTGAACACTATCACCCAAGACATCTCGTAAGCTTGATGAAATCTCTTGCACTTTACTAGTCACTTGGTTGATGGACTGGTTAATGTTTTCAAAAGTTTGCCTAGTATGTTCCATTTGCGCTGTACCTTGTTCAACTTCTTCATAGCCAGACTCTAACTGCACTGTCACATTAGAAGATTCTTCTTGAATGTTATGTACAATTTTAGTTATATCTCCTACTGAATTAGCCACTTGTTCCGCTAATTTTCTTACTTCATCAGCTACAACGGCAAATCCTTTACCATGCTCTCCTGCACGCGCAGCTTCAATTGCCGCATTTAAAGCAAGTAAATTCGTTTGCTCTGCAATTGATTGGATTACTTCAACTAATTTAGATATTTCTTGTGACTGCTCGTCTAAGCCTTTTACTTTTTGAACAGCCCCCTCTACAATATGGTGAATTTGCTTCATTTGATGAGTAGTTGCAACCATTTGTTTTCGACCTTCTTCGGTTAAGGACAATACCGAATCAGATTGCTCAGCTACGTTCTCACCATTTTGATAGGACTGTTGAACCTTTTGTAAGAAAGACTCCATCATTTCATTAATACTTGAAGCACTTTGTGCCTGACTTTCCGCACCAGAAGATAATTCTTGCATGGTTGATGCGATTTGCTCACTGCCTTCTTGGACTTCATTTGAAGCCTGAGTCAACTGTTGACTTTGTGCTGATACGGATTCTGAAGCCTCAGATACATTCGAAATCATTTGTATTAAATTAGATTTCATACTGTTTAAAGATTGAGATAGCTGACCAATTTCATCTTTTCCGCGATAGTCAAGATCGTGAATGTTTAAATGACCTTTCGATATTTCATCTGCCATTTCAACCGCCCTATTAATATTCTTACGTACAGGACGACTGATTAAGAATAAAAGTATGCTAGCTAAAATAATAACCACAATCAACCCAATCACTAAAGCTGATAAAACAGATGCAAAAGCTGTTTTTGTATTTTGGTACGCTCTGTTATAATCAGACACAACTGTTTCCCTTAAATTACTCGAAACCTCCTGTGTCTCAGTTCTTAATGCCGCAAATTGTGAACGGGCAGAAGTAGCTTCTCCTTCTTCTCTTGCTGAAACAGCTGGAACTACTTCGTCATAGAAAATAGAGTCCATTTCTTCATTGTTTGCTTCAATTTGACTCATTAATTCAAGTTGAGAAGAATCAAGCCTAGGTTTAACTTGACTTACTAATTCACTATAGCGATTCATTAAAGCATTGTAATCTTCTCGATATGAGTTAGATTTGTATTCAACATAATCGACAACCGTTAAATCCTTCTCAAGTAAAATGGCATTAATTTCATCAATTAGAATAGCACGCTCACTTCTTCGATCTTGCGCATCTAATTGACCATCAGCAGTCTGTAAACTCATATACACAACACCAGAAGCTATTAAAAATAATAGAATTGTTATAACTGATACAAGTCCGTATTTCTTAGCAATTCCAATGTTGCGCCAGAAAGGTGATTTATTCTGTTCCCTTTCAACTTCAGAATGCTTTCGTTTGGTACGTTTATTTTTTTGTCTAAAAAAACTTCTCACTCTCTCCCCCACCTTTTTCCAATAACTCATAGATAAAAAGTATCACTAAATCGGGTAATTCGCAATACGAATAATTTAAATTTTGACACAATTTTAATTATTGCTCATATTTTAGGGTCAGATATTGTCGAGTTTTTAGAACCTTTGTCTAATCTATTAACATTCATAGAAAAGTCGTTTATGATAATCCTTGTGTGTTTGAGAAAAATAATAAAAAGGAAGGACGACTTAAGATGGAGAATGTTGAATTACCTAATACTAAGAAACTAGAGGTCAGGATTAAAGCGTTGAAACAATACATGATCTCTACAGCTTACGAAAAAGGCTTTAATCATCCGCATACGGTTAAAATCAGTCAGGAATTAGATACCGTATTAAATAAATATCAAACAGCGAAATCAAAACTCTGTTCATAATATAGATAAAATAAGCGTCTGACCCAAAAAAGACAGGTCTTTTAAAAATAAGACCTGTCTTTCTTACATTTTAATAATTTATATCATTCCTTATATTAATTCTTATAAAGAACCATTACTTCTTATAGACCTCTTCCAATAACGAAATAATTTTCTCATTTTGTTCAATCAATTCATCATTCTGCTTTCTGAACTTCGTCATATCAAATAAANTGTCCCTTAAAATTTATTAAAAAAGTATCACCGAACACTTGTTCTGTTGATAGAAATTGTGTATACTTCTATTAGAACGTAAAAAAAGGGAGACGATTTTAATGTTAAAATCTTGGGAAGCTGCATATATCGCAGGCATGATTGATAGTGAAGGGACCATCTCATTAAAGAATACTAAGGCTGACAATGGAAGTGCTCCTGTCATTACCATTTCTTCTCTCGACTTAAACATGCTCGTATTTATTCAATCGATACTACCTGGTAGTTTATACAGCAACAAACAGACAATAAACGGTAAAGAGATTTATAGATATACAATAGAAATAAAACAAAGAGAAAATGTCTACCATGCATTACAACAAATTCAACCATTTTTAAGAGTAACATATAAAAAACAACAAATAACTCAAGTCTTGAAAAAACTTAGATCAAGCAGATTATTTCAACCTAGCCGTAAGCCTAATCACTTATATGTATTAGAACAGGCTTAATAAAAAATACGAACCTAGTTAGGTACTAGGTTCGTAATTAATTAATCACTAGTTGCAATTTGTAATTAGCAAATTCATTCAAAGCCACTAAAAACTGATCCAACTCATCATAAGAATTGAACTTACTCTCTAATAAATAACAGCCATCACCGCTAATTTTGTAATGACTAATAATATGCTCTTCTCTTGCTTTTATAAAAGTCAAATATGGCTTGTGATTTAGGTCTTGAGTTATTACCGTAATAAAAGCATGAATGTCATATCCCAGCTTTACATCATCTGTTTCTATCGTATAACTTTTAACTACACCTTGCTCCTCAAGTTTAGTCACTCTTTCAGAGGTAGCCTGACCAGTTAAATGAACCCTTTCCCCTAGTTCTTTCATTGTGATACGACTGTTCTTCCTTAACTCATTTATAATTTTTAAGTCAGTTCGATCCAACTTTAATCAAACCTTTCATTATTCAAGTAAAGCCGTCTATATCCTTGATTCTATCTATGTAAGTTAAAGCTTCTCATAGTATAAACTATACATATACAAATGAAAAGGAGTTGAGATTATGAACATCCAACAAATAAGAAATGCCACCTTAGTAATAAAATATGCAGATAAGCAGTTTTTAATTGATCCGTTTTTAGCTAAAAAAGGGACATATCCTCCGTTTCCAAATTCAAAAAGACAAGACCAAAAAAACCCTTTAGTTGATCTTCCTATTTCAGTTGAAGAAGTAGTAGCGGATATAGATGCTGTCATAGTAACTCATCTTCACTTAGATCACTGGGATGATGAAGCAAAGAAAATATTACCCAAAAACATTAAAATTTATACTCAAAATGAAGATGATCAAGCCGAAATTCAAAAAGCTGGTTTTAGTAACGTAGAAGTACTTACTAATAACACAAAGTTTCAAGGTGTCGACTTAATCAAAACAAAAGGCGAACATGGTAGAGGAGAAATTTTAAAAATTGCAGGGGAAGTTTGTGGTGTTGTATTTAAACACCCGTCGGAGAAAACATTATATATAGCAGGGGACACAGTTTGGTACGAAGGAGTTCAAAAGGAACTTAGAACTCATTTACCTGAAATTATTATTGTCAATGCTGGAGACAATCAGTTCTTAGAAGGTGGCTCACTAGTGATGAGCAAAGACGATGTTTACAAAGTTCATCATGCTGCTCCAAATGCAACCATTATAGCTAGCCATATGGAAGCAGTTAACCATTGGACTTTATCAAGAGATGAATTAAAAAACTTTGTTGAGGAACAAGGGTTTGCTTCAAAGGTTCTAGTGCCTGAAGATGGAGAATCGTATTCCTTTTAATACTCTTACATGTAACTCGAACTATGATGCATTAGTTCGGGTTACACCTAAGAGGTTTTATATAGACTCTACGACAGAGTAGCTTTTCTAAACCCAACTTTAAATTCATTAACGTCTGAACATCAGTATAATATTTGCTTATATAATTTAACGTCAGCTTGTTAGTATTATTCGTCACATCAAGATTAACATATATACCTGAAAATGAATCGCTTAGTTGCTTGCGTAATAAATGTTTTACATTATAAAAATCTCTTATTACTTCTCCCTTAAAAACAACAGAAACATTCTCTTTTTCATGAACAGTTTCATTATAATAATGATCTAAAAATTGTACATCCGTGTATTCTTCTAACACTTTTGAAACATCTTGTTTTAAAACTTCTTCCCACATAGATCTGCCTAAAGAATAATAATTTAATCCTTGTTCTGGTTTATAATGTAGCCTCGCATCAATTTGTGCGATCTCAAGTTTTTCGGAAACTGATAAATTCAATAAATTTATGTATTCTGTTTGACGTAAAACGGCATATCCTTCATTCAGTAATGTAGTTTTTTTAATTGAGTTAAAGTAAAAGGCCTCATCATAAATCATTCGTAATAATTTTGTTTGCCAGTCACATAAATTTTGGTCTTGCATTAAAAAATAATTGATTGGGGCAACAAAGTTGGAATTTAGATCACTACATGTAGTTGCAAGCTGCCTAAATACATTTATAAATAAGCCAAAGCCTTCATGCTCCATATAAGGTATTAAATTTTCCTGTGTCATTTTAGGAATTCTTAATGCTTTTAGCCATGTATTATTTTTATTGAATTCCACATGTCCTAAACAGTGCGTTAAACAATATATATTTTCTAATTTATTATTTCGTTGATTTAAATAAATCGTAGGGATTTGGTCAATTTCAAAAACCTCAAGGACTCGGTTATGAGTTGCATTAGTAGAGATGTACCGTCTGCGATATCCAGCTTCATGAATGTATAATATTTCTTCATTAGAAACTGTTTGAATATCATAGTTCATGGTAACCACCTCACTTTAATAAATGTGTATGCAAATGAGGAAACAAAAAAACACCCAGGTAAGCAATTAACTTACCTGAGTGTTATAAACCTTATCTTTCCAAGTTAGGGAACATTCGATCAATCATAGAGTTAAATTCTTCAAAGAAACCTTCAACTGGATCACCATTACGTACATCATCGACGTAATTATTAACCATGTCAAAGAATTTAGGGTTAGCAGAAACATAAACGTTCTCAATATCGTTATTAGATTCTTTTACCTTATTCGCAACTTCTTCTTTAATTCTGTCGCTAACCTCGTTTTCAGTGTTGTTACCTTTTAGAGTAACTGCAACATATGCATTATTGTCACCTGCTAATACATATGCATCATCAATGTCATCAATACTTTTTGTGATATTGTCAGCCGCTTTATTAGCCACTTCATAGTTGTTTTGTCCATTTTGGTTATTTGGACTTTGATCTCGGTCTTCCTCTAAGTCAATCATGTCTAAACGATTTGTGCGTTCTTGCATATTATCATTATTGTTATTGCGATACAACTCGCGGTATTGTTGCTGATTACCTTCTCCGTCATCATTTACATCAATCATATCGACATTGTCGCCGTTATTGTCCATTCCATCATTTAAACCTTCATCTAGACCTTGACAAGCACCTAAAATAGTAAGCATACCTGCTAAAGTCATCCATAATAAAATACGCACTACTGACGCCTCCTTTCTTCATGTATTTAACCTTAGTATGAAAAAAGGAAGCGCCAAATATGCTTTATTAATAATGGAAAAATTAACTAATGTAAGTAGCCTAATTTACATGTGTTAAATTCACATCAAACATTTTTTGAAGTGCTTGAGATTGACGGGTCAAATTAATATATGGAACAGATTCCCACTCCACTTGATCTATCATATTACCTTTGTCCATAATCCACATTTGGGGCTTTAAATGTTGAATCACATACCAATCATGGGTAATAAATATTATAGTGATTCCATTTTCATTTAACCTTTTAAGCCAAGACAACATATCATGTTTAGCAGCAAGGTCAACTCCGACAAATGCTTCATCTAATAGTAGTAGCTCAGGTTGATGAATCATACCTACTGCCAAATTAACCTTTCGCTGCATACCTCCACTTAACTGATTAATTTTTTTATTGAGAATAGAGCTTAACCCCAATGAAAGTATCATTTCATCTATAAACTCGCTTGATTTGGGTTTTGTTAACTTTTCATAATATTTAAGCTGATCGCGAACTGTTAACCCTTTAAATAAAGCAATTTGTTGAGGAACATAACCAATCGGGTTTTTATCTGTAAAGTTTACCACCCTTTTACCTTTAGAAGATTTTAATAACCCTGCCATAATTTTAATTAAGGTGGATTTACCAGCACCATTCGGCCCAAAAAGAGAAATACAATCACCTTTATTAATTTGGCCATTTATTTCGGAAACAAGTGCTTGACGCCTTTTTTTATAAGTGATGTTTTCAAGTTTTAACATGTAAACGCTCCTCTTATAATAAAATCCATGAAGGAAGAAAAATGGCTAACCATTCTTGTCTAGTTAAAAATTCAAATTGAATTAAGAAAAAAACGATTGACGAAACCACTCCATAAGTAAAAGAAATCATCCAAAGGGTTTCTTTTGTTTTAATGAAGGTTGAGAGCAAGAAATAAATCACAATCGATAGTAAGACTAAAGACAAATCAGTTACAATGGCTAACTCTTGATACGTCTCTAGCCAAATATACTGTGTGATTGTTGATGTCACCAACGTTATAAAGAATAACAATAAGGCAACAAACAATAACCAATTATGATGCAAACTTTTTGAACGGCCTAAAGTCCTTAACCGTTCAAAAATTAGCTGTTCTCTCCAATTTAACAACATTTGAGTAAGACGTGCGATCATGCCCCAGATGATTAACCAATATAACCACCTCATAAAGACCCATTTATCGCTTGATACATTTTGCGTTTGTGCTTGCTCGTCAATCGTTTGGAACTGAATTTGAAAAATAGGGTCTGTTTCTAAATACTGTAAGCCAAATTTATAAACCTTATTCCAATTAGCATTTTCTTGATAATTCTTAACAATGTTAGCCGCTTCTGCTCGAACCGCTCGTTTAACAATTGATGAGGCTAATTGCTCTTTAAATAAACCATCAAACAAACTGCGTTCATGGCGGTACCAAGTTATTTCATTTTGCAACTTACCTGAAGAGATTTTTTCTTTTAAATTTTGAGGTAATACGAAAACAGCTTCAACCTCACCTCGCATTAAATGATCCTTTGGGATTTGCTTTGCCTTAGTGACAATAAATGAATCATTAATGGACATATCTTCTAATAAGTTGCCGGTTATTTCTTGATTAAACGGATCCACTAATACAACAGGAATTTTTAATTCCTCTGCTGATTTGTCTGACAAAACAATGCTAATGACACTAAACAAAATAGGTAAGATTAGAATAGAGATAATGGTCCACTTATATTGAGTAAAAACCTTTATCATCATCTCAATATCACTCCAATCTTTCGAAAGATAAGGAGTAACAACTGAGGTATAATCATAATTAAAGTAAATACAATGACATGATTTGTGGCAATCGTTTGCCGTAACCAGGCGGTCGTTAATCCATCATAAATAAATGTTAATTGACTTAGACTTTGAGGTATGTAAGCTGGTGGTATTAATAATCCACCAATTAAAAGAAACGCTAAACTTAAGATGGTGAACAGGGTTACACTTAACCAAAAATAAGGAATAAATAATTGAACCATAATCAAAATGACTGTTAAAGTAAGTGCGATCATAACCCAGTATAAAATTAACTGTAGTTCAGCTTGCAAACCTTGAAAAAGAACATAATATAATAAATAAATGAGTCCTAATGTGTAGACAACAAGAAGAGTAATATGAAAAAACCATTTAGCGAGAAGTTGAGTCACCCTCGTTACCCCAACTAATTTAAGTCGTTCATGAATTAATGATTGTTGCTTAGGCTGAAAAAGGACAACCTGTAGCCAATATGTAAAAAGAATAAGCAAGCTACAGATGATGACAAAAATTTGTTCAGTCCAGCTAAGTGTTTCATCTGAAGCAGATTTCTCATCAAAAAAAGAGTTACGTCCTAATGAAAATGTCGTGAAATGAATGATCGACTGCTGCAAAAATTGTTGTCGTTCCTTTGCATCTTCCATATTTTGAACATAAAAGTGATTGACTGTATTCACACCCGTTTGTGCAGCAGAGATATAATCTTGTCCACTTTCAAGAAGTAAATAAGCTAAGTTAGATGCAAGCGGCAATTTTTCATTTAAATAAACATGTATGGACTCATTAACTCCACTTCGTAGTTGTTTGGTAAACCCTTTTGGTATTTGAACTATAGCTGCATATGACTCTGGATGCTCTAAATAAAAGGATAAATCTTTTTGGCCTTCACTCAGTATGACGTCTCCTTCAATGGTTTCATCATCTTGTAGTTGTTTAATTAATGATTTAGTTTCAAAAGTCTGGTCATCATCTAATACCAAGATTTCTACTGTTTCCAATTCTTCGGTTGAAACACTATATATAAAAGCAGCTGTTAAACCGAGAACGATTATAGGAAATATGATGGTAAATAAAAAAAGGACTGGCCGTTTAAATACACGCTTCCACTCATACTTCCAAAGATGAAAAATCACAGCCAAGCCCCCTTTCAGTTATTAAAATGGATTGAATTGATTTATAATTTGATTGATATAGCTTTTAGCTTTTCTTTCAAACATATCATACCATTCTTGGTACTCTGGTACGGTCATTTGGTCAACGAATCTAATGTCTTGCGGATCCATTGAGTTTATTGTGATTTGTTCAGTAAACTCAATCTCTCTTGACAGTTCGAAGGTAGCTCTTACATTATTAAAGAACAATTGTCCATTGTACGAACGAACTCCTTCATCATTATTTATATTCGTTTTTACATCAACATTTCCTTCTATCCTTTGAAAAATGAACGGTATGTCTAGATCAAAATTGATCTTTTTTTCTTGATCACTATAGCGAGTTTCCCATTGGGCGTCCACGTTTTTCTGACCGTCAATCACAAACATTCTACTTACTTTGTAGTTTTCAGATTTTGGCTGACCAATTGCTTGATAGTGTACATTTAGTGGGTTTTCCTCGTGATCAACCTCTAAGTCCATTTCAACTTGAAATTCATCACCTTTAATTCTGGTTTCAAAATCTAAATTAAAATCTGTTTGTTGACCTTTATAGTTATAGTAACCTTCAACTTCCCTATACTTAACAGTCTCTTCCGTATAGTAAGCCTCATATGTAAAACCTTCTGGGAACCTCAAATCATTAAGATACTGAATTAACTTTTGACTATAGCTATTGTTATACTTCTTTAATTCCCCAATTAATAATTGGATTAAGTCTTGTGTTTGAGATGGTGAAACATTCATCGTAACTTTCTGATAAATTCCATCTTTATATGACACATTCGATTTCTTGGTGACATCTGTATCTTGAAGTAACCTGATTATTTTTGCATAATCTAATAAATTCAAATCAAATGATTGATTCACTTGTCTTGGTAATTCACTCATGACATCACGGTCATGCTGTGTGGCCATCCACTCACCAAAACGATCATTTTTGATTCCTATTGGCCTAGAATCAAATGGTAACTTAACCGCAGAATATAAGGCGTTTTGGTACACATCAGCTTTTAATAAATTAGTCCTTTGAAGCTGCAGTTTAACTTCGCCTGACATTTCATTGTTTTTCGGGTCATGCTTAGAATCAATCACAACTCTGGAATTTGCTAGTAATCCTCTTAAGAGCATAGAAGTCTGACTAAACTCATTTATTTTCATATTACCTGATAAGATCCAGGATTGATTGCTTGTTTCCTTGGACAACCGCTTAGATAAATCACGCTCATCCTCTGTATATTCAGCAGTCTGGCTTAAAATGGTTTCAATCGTCTTTTTCTCAATTTCTGCATAATTGAATATTGAATTTGTCATCACTCGATAAATAATAATACTAATGATGACAAAGAGCATAATGACAATGGTCATGAATGTTTTTTTATATTTTCTTAAAAACTCACCCATTTAATGACCCTCTTTTACAAAATATTAATATATTCTATGATACAGGTTGTCCTTTAAGAAGACCAATTTGATAATAAGATTAAAACATAAGAAAAGCGCGGGGTGCCCGTTTAACCACGCAGTGAGCCGACTAAACTGAGATAAAGGAAACACGATGAGCATCGCGAATCGATGTTGATTTATCGTAGGTTTAGACGGGAAGTCACCAGTGGTTGGGCATCTCGCGCTAGACAGTGCTTACAACATGATTTATTATATTTAAATTAAAATTTATACTATCTTATCTTTCCAAAAAACCCCTTTTAAAGTAGAATCATTAGCATCCTACTCTAAAAGGGGGCATATTAATGAGGGTTACCCTGACCGTTACCTGGGTGATCTTTAGCTTTCTTATCTAAACCAGGCGGATTAGAAAATCTATCATCTTGATGTTTTTTTCCTTTACTGCCTTGATTAGACTTGTCTCGATCCTTACCGGGAGGAGTCCAGTCACCCTCTTCATTCTTTTTTCCTGGAGGGGTCCCTTCGTCATCTTGTTCCTTTTTACCTGGAGGAGTCCAGTCATTCTCTTGTTTTTTCTGTCCAGGTGGTGTCCAATCATCGTCTTTTTTCTTCTTACCTGGAGGGGTCCATTCATCTTCCTTATCTTCTTGTTGTTTACCTTTATTATCTTTATTCTTTTGTGAAGGGTGATCGGCATCTTTTGGATTTTCTTTCTCTTTTTGTTGTGTTTCCTCAGTAACTTCTGATTCCTCTTCATTTTGTTTAGCTTCTTTTGCTTTTTCTAGTTTTTTCTTAAGCCCTGGTGGTAACTGTTTTGATTGTTCAACAAATTTTTCTATAACCTTCATGTTCTGTTCTTCAATTTTATTGTTAGAGGACTGTTTAGCGCTATCTTTTTCTATTTCTTTTAATTGTTCTTTCTTCTCAATTAACTCCGTTGCATAGACAAAATTCATTGAAACTTTCTGTTCATAGGCCTTTTCAAGCAATTCTTTTGGAACTTCAAACGCTGCAACTTCTATAGGTTTACTTGAAGTTTTCATTTCTTGAGATACACTTTGAAGAAGATCTTGATTGACATGTTCATTGACGTAACTAATACCTAATAGTACTTGATGACCTTCTTGAATAAACCCTAATTCATCACTTAAAGATAATATGTTCAATGAAACCTCTTTAACAGGTTCACCTTTCCAATCATCCAATTGCTTAATAATTGTATTTCCATCTTGATTTAATCCATGTAGATCTATGACTTCATAATCTTCATTTAGAGATAACTCAACGCTTGGGTTAATATCAATATTCATATATGCATGAACATCTTCTTCACCTAACCATGAATAAAATGGGAGAATAAATAAGAATGCGATAATTGCTGCAAATACTGGCTTGGCGTGAGCTAATGAATGAAACCACTGTGTTATCATTGGAAATATATTCTGTTCAACCGGCTCAAATGTGGTCTCTTCCCCAATTTCTCCGTTAATTTTTTTAGACTTATAGAATGACCCCTCTGAAGTCATCAATAAAGTTTTATTTCTTTTCTGTTCAACAATTAGTCCTTTTTTCACCCTTACACCCCCTTTATATAATCTTTTAAAAATGTAAAATCTTCATTTAATAAAATGAAAATAGCTAAAATATACTTTCGGTTTCGTTCAATCGTTTTCTTACTAACATCTACTAACGGTAATATTTTTTTAATGGGTAACCTTTTTTTCCTTAAAATATATTCTCTTATGTCTTCATCCTCATAAATAATCTTTGCGATTTCTTGAGAGGTTTCCTTGGCATCTTGGTGCTTAGGTGAAACACTGGCTAATTCTGAGAATGATAATTTATATTCTTTAAGTTTAAGGTTGTATTCCTTGATCTCAATTTGCCGAAACCAGGCTAACTCTTCTTCTTGAAATGCCTTCTTTGAAGCGATGGCTATATGTTTATCCTGCTGATTTCCTTCTTCATCTTCATTATTTTGGTCCAAAGAGATCATTGCAAGGTCCTTTTGTTCGACACGTATGTAATCAATTACTTTTCTTGTAATCACCAATTTGGCAAACGATAAGAAGGAACTGCCTTTCTCATGGGAAAAAGCATCGATCGCTTCATTAAATGCCATTAATCCAATGCTAAATTCATCATCTTGATTGGGATTGACATATCTTTTACAAACTTTTGAGACGCATGTTGCCACAAATGGTTGATAGTCCGTTAACAGATGATGACGGGTCTCCTCATCCCCTGATTGTACGGCCAAAACGTGTTCCTCGAGGGATACGTCTTCTTTATTTTGACGCTTTAACACCCCTCATCACCCCCAACGTAATATAATATTCGAGATTTGACAGTACTTTATGGGTGTTACTTTATTCTTTATATTGATGAAAAGCATCTATCGGAATGGCAAGTCCAACTTTTCCATGTTCGTCACTTTGACGCGTTGCATAAATGACCCCTATCACTTTTCCGGATTGATTGATCACAGGACTTCCGCTATTCCCTCTATAAACGGGTGCTTTAAGCATCATCACTTCTGTTTCTAAGGAAGCATCTGACCAGCCAATAATTTCACCTTCATTAGCAATTCCGCTGAAACTAAGTGGATTGCCAATAAAGTAAATGTGCTCATTTTGATCAAAACTAGCTTGATTTGCTAAATCTAGCTTAGGGAAATTTTCCCCCTCTATTTTAAGTACGGCTAAATCAATCTCTGGATACCTCTCTTCTACGGTTGCAGAGTAAGGACCGTCATCAGGTAAATAAACTAATATTTGTCCAGTTTTATCCACTACGTGGTGGTTCGTTAATATGTGACCATCTTCAGTATAAACAAAACCCGTTCCTTTACTGTCACCAATATTGATTAATGCAATAGATTTTTTATACTCTTTTACATCATCATTCACTAGAAGCTGCGCAGACGTTTTTACAAAATCGATGGCTGCTAGCGAGAAGAAATTCGGTATATATGCAATGATATTAATGAGCATAAAAACAGCAATAAGCCAAAATACCCATTTGGGAAATGGGCGTTTTGGCTTTTGTTTTTCCGTTTGTTCCTTATCACGGATTTTTTGTTTGTTTTCTTGGATAATTTCATACATTTCTTCTTCATCTATATCTTCAACAAGATCTTGATCAATGATATCACGGTGCTTATCGTCTGACATGCCAATCACCTACTTAAGAGACATTCATTCGTTTACGTCCTAACTGCATCTCATACATATTAAAATATTCCCCGCGTTCTTTCAAGAGACTTTCGTGAGTGCCTCTTTCTATCATTTTACCATGTTTTAAGACAAAAATTTGATCAGCTTGCTGAATCGTAGATAATCGATGAGCAATGACCAATGTAGTACGACCTTCTTTAAGCACTTTTAAAGCTTCCTGAATCAATCCCTCTGTTTCAGTATCAATATTAGCTGTTGCTTCATCTAAAATTAAAATTGCTGGATTAAAAGCAAGTGCTCTTGCAAATGACAATAATTGTCTCTGTCCTGTTGAGAATTCATTTCCCTTTTCTTTGACAGGTTCATCGTATTGGTTTGGAAGTTTTTCAATAAACTGATCCGCTCCAACTGCTTTGAGTGCGCTAATTGCCTGTTCTCTTGTAATTGAAGGGTCGTTCATCGTGATATTAGATATAATAGTTCCTGTAAAAATAAACGGATCTTGTAGCACAATTCCAATATGACTTCTCACTTGCTGTTTGGAAAAATCGATTGTATCTTTTCCATCAATTAAAATTTTACCTTTAATGGGATCATAAAACCTAAATAAAAGATTCATAATAGTACTTTTTCCAGAACCGGTATGACCGACAAAAGCTGCTGTCTGACCAGGTTTAATTTCAAAATTAATGTCGTTTAGCACGTAATCATCTTTTTCATAAGCAAATGATACGTGATCAAATGTCACTCGTCCTTCGTATCGTTTAATCGAATCATGATTTACTTCTTCACCAGGTTCATCCATTAATTCAAATACACGGCTTCCGGAAACTCTAGCTTGCTCTAGTTGAGCTAACTGACTAACAATTTGATCGACTGGTTCAAATAATCGTGTCAACAAATCGACTAAAGCATATAATAGTCCCGCTGATACCAATGTCGTACCGTTAAGAGCGGCTCCTCCAAAGTATAAGATAAAAACTACTAATGCTACATTTCGAAAGACATCCACTAGGTTAAATGATGTCCAAGCTGTAAATGTATTCATTTTTGTTTGGAATAACCTTTGTTTTTCATTTAACTCTTCAAACTCATTCATCATTCGATCTGTCTGTTGGTAGGATTGAATGACAGACATCCCTTGAATTGATTCGTTTATATTAGCATTAATTTGACTGTTCGTTTCTCGAATGACTTTGTTGTAACGTCCACCGACTGTTTTATAAGCTTTCATCCAAATAAACATGATTGGTAATAGGACTAAACAAATTCCTGCAAGCTTTGGATCTAAAATGAATAAGGCAACAAATATACCAAGAATGTAAATCGCACCAGATGCGAAAACCTCAAGCACCTTAACATAGAGCTCTCTAATAGCTTCCGTATCATTCGTCACCCTTGCTACAATTTTACCTGCCGGCTGATCGACGAAATACTTAATAGGCAAGCTTTGAATATGCTCAAATACATCGCGGCGCATTTTTTGAATAATCCGGTTCGATGCAAATTGAAGTAGGTACGTTTTAAAATAAAGGAAGTATGATGCAATTAATATTAGCCCAATATATAGAGCCAACAGCCACATAATTGAACTTATCTCACCTTTAAAAAACGTGTACACTTCTGGTGTAGAAAGTTCTCGACCAGTAGTTACATACGTTTCATCTTCAAATGATAGTGTAAATTCGTTAGAACCTGTATGATCAAGTGAAGCGTTAAGAGGTACTTTTTCATTAAACAGATAAAAGCTTAGTCCGTCTTGAAATAGTGTAACCTGTTCATCTGATTCGCTCTGAGTTCGGTCAATTCTTTCATATACATTTCCTTCAAATTTAATTCCACTTTCAGTTTCATTTACGACGTAGTGATTAGCAACGCCTACAATATGCTGGTCTATGAGGTGTTTAGCTATAAATGGACCAGACAGTTCTAATGCAACTGAGATCATTAAGCATACAAGACCGATAATGATACTCTTTTTAAAAAACAATGCATATTGAAAAAGTCGCTTTTCTGTTGATAGTTGATTCATGTTAGTTCCCCCCTTCCATTCTCTGGATGACAAATTGTGTGTAATACCATCCTTGTCGTTTCATTAATTCATCATGTGTACCGTGCTCAACTATTTCTCCGTTTTCTAACACGATAATTTGATCAGCATGCTGCACGGCAGATAATCTATGAGCAGAAATAAAAGTCGTTTTATTTGAGCGAACCTTTTTCAAGTGTTCTATAATTTTGGTTTCAGTTTTCCCATCAACTGCTGATAAGGAATCATCCAAAATTAAGATCTCTGGATGTTTAATTAAGGCGCGAGCTAATGACACACGCTGCTTCTGACCACCTGATAAGGTCACACCGCTTTCTCCGACTAATGTACCTAGTCCTTCAGGTAAGTTATCAATATCTTCACGGAGTGATGCCGTCTCTAAAATGTCATAGATTAGTTCATCCGAAGCGTTATGGTTTCCAAATAAAATATTTTCTCTAACTGTTTTCGAAAATAAAATATGATCTTGCGGAACATGACTAATCCATTCCCTTGTTTGGTCTAAACTTAGATCTTGTATTCTGACACCATTAATCTTTAGTTCACCGTGTTCAGCAATAGGATATTCTCTAAGTAATTGTCTAAACAGTGTTGTCTTTCCAGAACCTGTTATGCCTACGACGCCAACTGTTTCACCACGATTGATATTTAAATTAATATTTTTCAGATCAACCTGATTCGAATTTGGGTATCTAAATGATAAATTTTGAAATTGGATCGTTTCTGGTTTTTTAAGCAATTGGGGTTCATCAGGATCAGACACATCTGGCTTATGTGACAAAATTTGATCTATCCGATCTAACGATGCATTACCACGCTGCATAACGTTAATTAATTCACCAACCGCAAACATTGGCCAGATTAACATACCTAAATACACATTAAACGAGACTAATTTTCCAATGGTAATATCGCCTGTTATAACTAGATACGACCCATAACCTAATCCGATTGTGTAAGCTAACCCAACTAGAACCTTAATTGTAGGTTCAAATAATGCATCTAGTTTAGCTACTTCAATATTTTTTTGAAACACTTCTTCTGTTTTTTGATTAAAACGTTTTTCATCCTGCTTCTCTTGAACAAAAGCACGAATCACTCTAACGCCTTGAATGGATTCTAACGTATCGTTATTAAGCTCACTAAAAGATGCCTGTGCTTTCATAAACCGTTCGTG
Organism: Piscibacillus salipiscarius; assembly: GCF_042685285.1. Taxonomy (NCBI): domain Bacteria; kingdom Bacillati; phylum Bacillota; class Bacilli; order Caryophanales; family Bacillaceae; genus Piscibacillus; species Piscibacillus salipiscarius. The sequence continues at coordinate 39,704 of NZ_JBHUMZ010000023.1, forward strand.
AATGGCCTTCCCATACTTTTGCATAATAAAGGCCATAATCGGCAGCGGTATTAAAGCAGCTAGCGTTAACTTTATATCAATCGTAAAAAACATAATAGCGATGATAAAAGCCATAAATACAGTTGAATCAACTAAAGTTAAGATTCCAAAACCAGCCGTCATCATAATGGCTTTGAGGTCATTTGTCGCCCTGGCCATTAGGTCGCCTGTACGATACTTACCAAAGAATGAAGGAGTCATCTTCATAAAGTGGCCCATAAGTAACGTTCTCATCTTTTTTTCTAATAAAATCGCTCTACCAAATAGTGTGTAATCCCAAAAGAATGAAATTAAATAGCTCGTTATAATCAACGCAATGAAAAATGCGACTAATTGTGTAAAACGTTCACTTGTTAACTGATTTCTTTGAATGGAATCGATCACCTCACCTAAGATGGTCGGTGGGATGACGACTAATACGTTTACGACGATTAAGGCTGAAATCGCTAATGTATACCGAACCCATTGTTCTTTGAAATACCAAGATAATTTTTTAAATACGCTAATCACTGTTATTCCCCCTTTTTCTCTTTAGTTGAGATTGGCTAACCGTCATCGAGCCTATGCGGTTTACTGAATAAATAAAATTCAATGTTAATACGTTTTCGAGTTCCATTTTTGTGAAACTCAAATGAAATTTTGAACATGTTTTCAACTCCCTAATAAAAAATTTTATTATTGGTCATGTTAATGTTTAATGTTAATTTTCAAGATGTTTAAAAGTGAATTGCTAAAATAAGATGAGCGTAGGTGGCGACTCCTGTGGGAAAAGCACGAGCTGAAGATCCACTTAGTTTGCACCTGCGTCTTCTAGTTTGGCTTCGTAGTAGGCTTCCTCGTTGCAAGACTGCAAAGAAGTATTCTCATTGAAGTTGTCTTGCTGAAGCCGTGCCCACGGAAAGCGTCCACCGAAAGCGAATCACAATATCAACACTTAGACCTAACATAACCATATAAATAAAGCACACTTGACCGTGGCCAAATGTGCTTATAAACACTAAAAAACGCCGCGATCTAGATTAATCGCGACGTTACCTACCTGATTTAATATTAAAAATAAAGACGACAATACACGCCTATTTAGAGCTACTACAGGTATCTATAGGTTTGGTCACGATTATATTATATTTAGCTGTTAAAGTTCCAACTGGATGAATCATCATTTGTACGTTAGTCATTTTCGTGACCTCCTTTACCTGTTTTTTCTAATTACTTTATAGATTATATACGGAACATTTCAAAAAAGCAACACAATTTTGAAAAATATTTAATTTTGAGTAAAATGACTTAATATAGCTTCTTAAAAGCCTACCAAAATAATGCTTAAAATGATTAAAGCTATTAACGAAATAATAACAACCGAAAACATTCTTGAAACGCTAATCGTGGATTCATCTTTCCATTTAACGGGTTGTACTCCGCTTACGAAAAATATAATAACAGCACTTAATACGATACACGTAATGTTAGTCATAACTAACAAAAAAGCTCCGTACGTATCATTCCACAACCCTTGCCCAATTGACATTCCTAACGTAATGACTGGTGGTAGTAACGCAACGGCTACCATAACCCCAACTAGGTTGCTCGACAAACGATTTAATATTGACATGGCACCTGCCGCACCAGCAGCTAGAGCTAAAAAGAAGTCAGCTAAGGTAACAGACGTCCGGTTAACATATTGTGAGGATTCGATACCTTCTTCGAAAAAGTAAGCAAATGATGCAGAAATGGCTACAATGATCAAAACTCCACCAAATAACGTTATCAATGCTTTCCCCAAGTGTGATAAATTCCCTAAAACCGATGCAAAACCCATTGAAATAGCTGGCCCAATTAAAGGGGCAATTGCCATAGCTCCGATGACTACAGCAGTGTCATCCTTCATAAAACCAGCAGTTGCTACAATGGCAGAGAACACGACTAATAAAAAGTAATTTAACGTAAAAGAACTTTTATCCTCAATCGTATGTTTTAATTCTTGGCGGCTTGCTCTAAGAAAACGATTCTTCTCTTGTTCTTGCTCCTCTTCTTGTTTGTTCTCTTCTTTGTTATCATTCTCTTTTTGAATCGTCTTATGGGAAAAATAAGTATGAACCGGGAATAAAATCGTTTCAAAACCTTCTGATGACCTTGATACGGTTTCAAGATAATTTAAGACCTCTTCAACATAATCAGTTGATATAATCATCCTTATTAGAACTCGTTCCTGACTGATTTCTTCCTCTTTCCATGTACCTTCTCTTGAGTAACTACGAAGCTTCTCTACAACAAAATGATAGTTTTTCTTTGGAACATAAACCTCCACTAACTGTAATCCCACGTGATTCTCACCAACTGTCATTCTTTATTTTATGACTCCTCGTATTACATATTTTTAATTAACCATCACATACTATTCATAAATAATTCTGAGGAGTTTCATCATGAGACGGAGAAATAAACGAAAGACATCTACTAGTTATTTTCCTTGTGAGGTTGAAAAGTTAGAAAAAGATTTAAAAGAAGGCTTCTTTAAATCTCTACCTGACTTTACAACTAAAAAGTTTGAGCATGAAGGACAAAAAGTGTTTATAGCGTTTATTAATTACATGGTAGAAAAAGAACAAATCTATAGATATGTAATAGAAGTTATTCAACAGTCTAACGAACCTTGGGGAATTGAAAAGCTCAAGAACGAGATTCCGATTTCAGACGGTGAACTTAGAACGTCTCTAAAAGATGTTGGAGAAGACCTAATTAAAGGTTCATTCGTCATTTACATTGAAGGACTAGATCAAAGTATTACATATGCAGTACCGCAACTAAAAGAAAGAGACCCAGACCGCGCAGAAACAGAATCTCTTATTTTTGGACCAAAGATTTCTTTTACTGAATCCATGCAAACTAACATGAACATTGTTCATTGGCGCCTTGACAATCCATCTTTAGTCTCCGAGAAATTTATTATCGGAAATGAAATCCCAACAGAGGTACGTTTAATCTATCTAAAGGATATTGCCGATGATGAGAATATTACTGAAATGCGAAGAAGACTTAATAAACTTAAAACAGATGATGTGTTAGAGAGTTCCGTTTTAACGCAGTATATCGAAGATAATTCTTACTCTATTTTTCCGCAGTTATATGTTACCGAATTACCAGACCGTTTTTGTTATGAACTTAAAGAAGGTAAGATAGGTGTTTTGGTCGATAAAAGTTCGAGCGCAGTCATTGCACCAACAAATTTCTTTAGTTTCTTTGAATCGACTGAGGACCTATATACCCGGTGGAATATGGGGTCTTTCATTCGAATTATGCGGTTAATCGCTATGTTCTTATCGATTACGTTAACTCCATTTTACGTAGCTGCATTAACATTTCATTATGAAATTATACCAACAGCGTTACTCGTATCACTTGGGCATTCGCGTTCCCGGGTACCCTTTCCACCACTGTTAGAAGCGCTAATTTTGGAATTCTTAATCGAGTTGATCCGTGAGGCCGGAGCACGTCTGCCGACAAAAGTCGGTCAGACGATGGGTATTGTTGGTGGTATTGTCATCGGGCAAGCTGTAGTACAAGCAGGTTTTACAAGTAATATTTTAATTATTATTGTTGCACTCAGTGCCCTTGCCTCATTTACAGTTCCTAGTTACTTAATGGGTTCCGCAATTCGAATCATGCGTTTCCCTTTGATTATTATGGCTGGTATGTGGGGATTCATAGGCATTTTCTATAGCTATTGCTTTATTTTAATTCATGTGATTAAACAGAAATCTTTAGGACGCCCTTACTTAGCGCCACTATATCCAATGAGACCTAGAGATTTTGACAATTCTGTAATCAGAATTCCTTTTCTTAAAAGTAATTATCGAGCATCATCAAATATGCCTAAAAAATCAAAGCGTTTTCAGGAGCCACCAAAAGATAAACCTTCAGATATTGAAGACATTTAAAATGGAGCTAAAATATGAAGCGACTATCAATTCCTAAAGAAAACCAAATAAAAGCTTCTTACTTAATCATAGCAATTCATACTATGCAAGTGGGTGTTGGTATAGCTGGTTACCCACGGCTAGTGTTTATGGAAGCCAGACAAGATAGCTGGATAGCTTTAATATTAACTGGAATGATATTAAATATCGTCATAGCTTGTATGGTGTTTATATTAAACACTTATAAGACTGAAGATCTTCCGGGTGTATTAACACAAGCTTTTGGCAACTTATTTGGTAAATTATTTAGCCATATATTTGTAATCTATTTCTTACTCTTATTTTTAAGTGTCATTGTGAATTATATTGAGTTTGTTCAAGTATTTATTTTTCCAAAGATGTCTTCGTGGTTTATTGGTCTATTGTTATTAACATTAGTTTGGTATGCCGTTAGTGGCGGCATCAGAGTAGCAGTCGGAGCGAGTTTAGTTTTCTTTTTATCTGCCATATGGATGGTTGGGCTATTATCTAAACCCATTTCTATGGTCGACTCTAGAAACTACTTTCCTATTTTTACTACGGGATGGGACGGTCTGTTTAACGGAGTACTCATGTCATCATTTACCTTTTTAGGATTTGAATTACTATGGATGATTTATCCCTTTGTGTATGACAAGAAAAAAGTCAATCGATATAGTCAGTTAGCCATTGTATTTACCGTGGCATTATATCTGCTAATAACTGTCGTCGCTATAGGTTTTTTCGCTCCCAGACAACTTGAAGAAAAGGTTTGGCCACTATTAACAATGTTTAAAGTGATTTCATTTCCAGCATTTGAACGTTTTGACCTAATCGCTGTTGCATTGTGGATGATTGTCGTGTTACCGAACTTAATTTTGTTAGGTTGGATGGTCACATTCGCATGTAAACGTACGATGGGTTTTAAACAAAAACATTGCTTAGTTGCACTCGTTATATTTTCATTAGTCTTTGTAATGTTTTTTAACGATCGCCAGTTCGTTAATACATTTACCGATTATACTGGAAAAATTGGTTTGGTATTTGGGTTTGGTTTTCCGTTTTTACTCTTACCATTTGCTATAAGACGTCGGATGAAGGAGAAAAAGCAGAATGCAAAGAGGACGTAAATTAATCATAATTAGTTTAATATCATGTCTATTTCTAACGGGATGTTTAGAAACACACATTCTTGAAGAACTTGGAATAGTGACCATCTATGGTTTTGATCAAGCTGAAGGTGAAGATAAGCTAAAATCAACTACGGTCTTATTCCAATTTAACCCTGATGTAACAGATGCTTCGCAAATTATTCATAGTACTGGAAGTACATTCAGGGAACTCAGAAATAATGCGAATAAAAAATCTGGCTATAAAATCGTGTCTGGACAGCTAAGAACGATTCTGTTCGGACCCAAATTGTCTAGAGCAGGTATCTTTCCACACATTGATACGCTGCAACGGGATGCGTCAATTTCTGATATGGTGTTTATTGCTGTTTCTAATCAGCCAACAGAACAAGTTCTAACAGCTTCTAACTATGAGCAATCTCCAAATATAGGTACTTATATTCAAAGACTAATTGAAACCTCCGTCAGGGATGAGAGAATAACGAGTAGTACTTTACACGAATTTTCAAAAAAGTTCTTCACAGTTGGGTATGATCCATTAGTGCCAATTATTGCAAATCATGACAACAAAGCTCAGTTAACAGGTTTAGCTATATTTCAAGATGATCATTATGTCGATGAATTGTCTATTGAAGATGTTTTTTATGTTAGATTAATTTCTGATAAGTTCAAACAAGGACAAGTGGACCTCAAATTACCCATAGAACCGTTTAAAAACATGATGGAGGATTTTGAAGAACCAAACTCAGATCAGGTTATTGTAGTGCTTGACCAGCTAAATAATAAGACAAATGTAGAGATTACAAACCCTGGAGGATACGATTTTAAAGTCGATGTTGATATTCAAGGGAGAATCGTAGAATTAACTGAACGAATTGATTTACAGAATAAAGAAGCGATAAAAAAATTAGAAGAGCACATGAGCGAAGAAATCAAAACAAATATTGAAAGAATAATTGAGAAATCGAAAGAAGTAAATTCTGACTTTTTTGGTTTTGGAAAGGAGTATGTGTCTAGGAATGGCAACAACCAAATGACCAAAGAAGAGTGGAGAGACATATATCCTAATATTAATGTTACAGTTAATGTCACTACAAAAATTAGAAGTTATGGAATCGTTGAATAAAGCTCAAGTGGGAGCTCGCCCCCCACCCTGAGCTATTTATTATTTCATCGTATTTTTTATTAGATTAACAACATCGCTTTTCACTTCTTTTGCTTGGTAACGGCTCATTGTTTGTTTGAAATGGTCGCGTTTCTCATAAAGTGTATTAATCTTTTGAATCAAGTGCTCTCTTGTTAAATCTTCCTCTTCAATAACTTCGGCATACCCTTGCTTCTTAAATGATTCAGCATTTAATATTTGGTCTCCTCTGCTTTGCTGCCTTGACAGCGGAATGAGGAGCATTGGAATATTGAGTGCTAAAAATTCAAAAATAGAGTTTGACCCTGCCCGCGAAACAATCACATCCGTAATAGAAAATAAATCTTTTAACTCATCAGAGATATATTCATACTGGACGTAACCTGGTTGGTTTATCGATTCATCGATCTTACCTTTTCCGCAAAGATGGATCACTTGGTACTCTTTTAAAAGTACTGGAAGCGCAAGTCTGACAGATTCATTAATTTTTTGTGCCCCTGAACTACCTCCCATAATTAAAATAATTGGTTTTTTATCGTTTAACCCCGTGAAGTTATAAGCTCTCTGCGGATCTCCTTCAAACAGTTCTTCTCGTATAATCGCACCCATATGTTTTACTTTTTCCTTTGGCAGGTGATCGCCTGTCTCTGGAAAAGTCGTTAATATATGTGGGCTAAACTTCGTCGCTATTTTATTAGCTAAACCAGGAGTATAATCAGACTCATGGATAATTGATGGAATTCCAACCATCTTTGATGCCATAACGACTGGGACTGACACAAACCCACCTTTAGAGAAAACAATAGATGGATTAATTTGTTTAAGTAGCAACCTTGCCTGAAAAATACCTTTTAACACTAGAAAAGGATCTTTCATATTTTGTATTGAAATATACCTTCTTAATTTTCCAGTAGCAATTCCGTGATAAGTGACTCCTTCTAAATCACTAATTAAGTCTTTTTCAATTCCGTTATATGAACCGATGTAATGAACATCATACCCTTCTTGTAAAAACTCAGGGATTAAGGCCAAGTTCACAACGACATGACCTGCTGTTCCTCCACCAGTAAAGACGATTGATTTTTGACCCATGCACCGTCTTCCCTTCTATTCTTATCTATAAAAATCAAGTATAATGACATATTAGCAAATGTCGTTCGTTTTGAATAGGAGCGCGATCAATTTATGTATGAAACACAAACCATTTCACAAAAACTAAAACTGTTTATTAAAATACTCATCCCTATCCTTGTAACGCAAGTTGGACTTTACCTAATGAATTTTTTCGATACCATTATGGCAGGTAGGGCTGGTGCCAATGATCTTGCAGGTGTCGCCATTGGATCGTCTATTTGGGTACCTATATTAACTGGGGTGACAGGTATACTGATGGCCATTCCACCAATCGTATCTCAATTATTGGGTGCACAAAAAAGCGAGCAAATTACATATGTTATAAGACAAGGAGTTTACCTCTCGGTTGCTATTTCTGGGTTGATTTTTGTACTAGGTGCGTTAGTTTTAACACCTCTATTAAATAATTTATCATTGGATCCCGAAGTTCGTCATATCTCTAAGTATTATTTAGTAAGTCTCGGTATTGGAATGGCGCCGCTATTTATTTTCAACTTACTTAGGTCGTTCATAGATGCACTTGGTCAGACGAAGACATCCATGATTATTATATTAATGGCATTGCCTTTAAATATACTTTTTAATTACATATTTATTTTTGGTAAATTTGGTATACCTGCATTGGGTGGAATCGGTGCAGGGATTGCATCTACTGTCACTTATTTTATTTCAGCGGGCGTGGCTGTCTTTATTACTCAAAGAAAAACTCCATTTAGTGATTATCAAATTTTTTCTGCCGTTGAAAAGCCATCATTAAACGCTTGGAAGGAACAACTTAAAATTGGCATACCGATCGGGATTACGATTTTCTTTGAAACAAGTATTTTTGCTGCGATTACTCTTCTAATGAGCGCCTATAATACTGAGACCATTGCTGCTCACCAAGCTGCAATTAACTTTGCGACTCTTTTTTATATGTTACCTTTAGCGATTGCTATGGCACTTACTATTGCAGTGGGATTTGAAGTTGGAGCGAGAAGACTACATGAAGCCGTCACTTATGCCAAAATCGGTATCAGTTCGGGGATTATCTTCTCAGCAATCAGCGGTGTGTTAATTTTCGTTTTCAGAGAACATGTTGCCATGCTTTATAGTAATGACCCAGTTGTCATGAGCCTCATGCAAACGTTCTTAATCTATGCGATCTTTTTCCAGTTATCCGACGGGATTGGCACACCCATTCAAGGGGCTCTACGTGGGTATAAAGATGTTAATACAGCCTCGGTCATAGCCCTTATTTCTTTTTGGATATTAGGTCTTCCATCAGGTTACTTAGTCGCAAACTTCACACCACTTGGACCATATGGTTATTGGATTGGTTTAATTACGGGATTAGGTTTTGGAGCGATTGCTTTGACGATCAGACTTGTATACGTTAGTAAAAACAGAGTTCGCTAGGTGCGAACTCTGTTTATGATGGCTAAAAAATTGCATGGCTACATGTAAAGGTACTTGTTCATGATACTTTCACGTGTCGTGATTTAGTATATAGATTAAACTTTTTCTATGAACGTAATTCTCTTTTCTATAAACGGTTTTCACTTTTCTATGAACGTAACTCTTCTCTCTATAAACGGTTATCGCCTTTCTATGAACGTAACTCTCGCATCTATTAACGGTACTTCACTCTTTATGAACGTAGGTACCGAAATTTCATTAAAAAACAAGCTGTGAATCATTCACAGCTTGTTATCCTTACTTCAAGTTCATAACGATCAATCGTTCTTCGGTCATCTCTTTAATACTGTACTTAGGTCCTTCTTTGCCCCAACCACTATCTTTCATACCACCATATGGCATGAGATCGACACGAAACTGAGTAGCATCGTTAATCATAATGCCACCAACCTCCATCTTACGTGCGGCTTTCATCGCCTTATTAATATTGTTAGTGAAAATGCCGCCTTGTAAGCCATAGTTAGATTGGTTTACCTCTTTTAGACAATCATCTAAATCACTGTATGTGATAAGTGAAAGAATTGGAGCAAACACTTCGTCACACACAACTTTCATCTCTTGAGTGACATTCGTTAACACAGTTGGCTCTAAGAAATTATCTTTTCGATTACCTCCAACTAAAACAGTTGCACCCTGTTCTTTTGCCTCCTGAACCCATTTTTCTGCACGTTCAGCTTCCTCTACAGAAATCATCGGGCCTAAGTCCGTATCGTCATTAAACGGATCACCTATATTGAGGTTATTAATGGCAGTTAATAACTCGCTTTCGAATTCATCTTTGACTTTTTCATCAACATAGACGCGCTGAACTGATATACATACTTGTCCTGCATAGGCATAGCTTTTCGCAGCAATGACTTGTGCAGCTTCTTTAACGTTTGTATCATAATCTACAATTACGGGTGAGTTATTTCCGAGTTCCATAACCAGTTTCTTCATTCCAGTGTTCTGTTTAATATTAAGACCAACTTCAGCGCTTCCTGTGAACGTGAACAACTGAATTCGTTCATCTTGTGTTAACCATTTACCAATTTCCGAGCCTTTCCCCGTAACCACATTTAATACACCAGCAGGAAGACCAGCTTCCTCAAACAATTTTGCTAAAATTAATGCTGTAGTAGGCGTGGCGCTTGCAGGCTTAAGCACGACCGTGTTTCCTGCTGCGAGTGCTGGTCCAATTTTGTGCATGACTAGATTTAAAGGAAAATTAAATGGACTAATTGCAGCAACGACTCCGACTGGTACACGAATGGTAAAGGCCATTCGGTTTTCACTACCTGGCGCACCTTCTATTGGAACACCTTCACCAGCTAATCGTTTCGCTTCTTCAGCAGATAAAAGGGTTGTCTCAACCGCACGATCGACTTCAGAACGAGCCTGTTTTATCGGCTTTCCTGCTTCATGAGTAATGTTTTTAGCAATTTCCTCTTTATGATCTTTAAGTAATTGAGCGACTTTCATTAAAATTTCATAACGTTCGTAAGGTGTCGTTAAATCATTTTGAAATGCCTGTTCTGCTGAATCGACGGCAGCAGTCACATCTTTTTCTTCAGCTTTTGATACTTTTGCATAGACTTCTTGATTTGTTTTATCTAATACATCAATCTTTTCATCTTTTTCTTGCCATTTTCCATCAGTAAGTAAACCAAATGTTTGCATCGTTAACACCCTTTCATTTGTGTCTAATATTCATATTTCACAAAACATATGGGTGTAAACATAAAAAAGCTTGGACCATCAAGATCCAAGCTTTACTTACATTAGATAAATAGTCCTGCAATTGTAGCAGACAAGATTGATGCTAAAGTCGCACCAATTAATAATTTCATCCCGAAACGAGAAACAACTTTACCTTTTTCACTACTAATACCAGCAACAGTACCTGCGATAATACCAATTGATGAGAAGTTAGCAAAGCTTGTTAAGAATACTGAGATGACACCAATAGATTTTTCAGACATGCCATCCATTGCAGCTTGTAATTCTAACATAGCAACGAATTCATTGGTAATAACTTTAAGACCCATGATACCACCAGCTTGAGCGATTTCACCAGCTGGTACACCCATTAAGAACGCAATTGGTGCTAAAATCCAACCTAAGATTTCTTGAAGTGTTAATCCACCTGCGATTGCACCTAATACAAAGTTAACTAGTTCTAATGAAGCTAAGAACGCAATTAACATAGTAGCAACGATTAGGGCGATTTTACCACCATCTAAGGCACCATTAGCCATTGCCTCGAATACACTTTTAGATTCTGATACATCTTTGATATCGACTGCATCATCTTCATCCTCAACACTTACAGGTGCAATAATAGAAGCTAAGATTAATGCACTGAACATGTTAAGTGGAATTGCCACTAAGACGTATTGCTCAGGTAACATTTGTAGGTAAGCACCAACGATTGAAGCTGATACTGATCCCATAGCAGAAGCGCTTACAATGTATAATCTGTTTTCAGTTACACGATGGAACTGAGATTTAATTGCAAGTAGTGCTTCAGATTGTCCGAAGAACATACTGTTAACCGCATTGAATGACTCAATTTTCGGTAAACCTGTAATTTTCGAAATAACCCCGCCTAAAAATTGAATTAACCAAGGCAAAATTCTTAAATAAGTTAAAACGGATAAAATAGTAGCAAAGAATACAATAATTAATAGTACGTCAAAGAAGAATACACTTGCCTCAGACTCAATTGAAATTCCACCTAAGACGAAGTCGACACCAACCTTACCAAACTCAATCAGTTTATTGAAAACATCTGATATGGTCGTAATAATCATTTTACCGATTGGTGTATTAAACATAAACCAAGTAATTAATAGCTGAGCGATCAGCATGAAAGCGATTCCTTTAAATGGTATGCTCTTTTTATCATTTGACATGAACCATGCAATCGCTAACACAATTGCTATCGCTGCTATTGCAAAGATAATATCTAATATTATACCCACGATCTTGTCCTCCCTTTAAGTCTAAAGAATCATATCACAATTTTAGATTGTAGCAACTTTTCTTAAACTTAACAACACTTTAATCTTATAAAAATATTGGTAAATAAAAGTTCGATAATTGCGAATAGTTCGATTTCAAGGGTTTTAGCTATATTTATCTTAACCTAATGATCTTCTTTTATAATTATTCGTTTATATGTAGATCCTTTTTGAGATAGTAGTTTAACGATTTGTTCTGTTTTGGTTTGGTCATTAGGAGAATTATCTCCGTCTGTTAAATGTAAGATTTCGGCCTTTATTTTAGTTTCTTTTATTTGCTTTAAAGGTGTATAAAAAGACGTTCCTCCTATAAATTTCGGAAGAGGAATTTCACTTTTATTATAATCGAAAATGCTTTGATCATGGAATAAGATGATGTCATAATTCCAGTTTTTAAGATAATAGCGAATGGTTTCTGTATGGGGATTCATTGAATAGGAGGTATCAACTAGTAAAAGTTTTACAGCAAGATGGTTAGTAAGTTTAATCCTATTGAAGTTAATACTTTCTTCTAAATTTTTTTGATAGGCTAAGTGAGTTAATAGTGTTCTTTTTATATTTATTTTTTGTGTATGAATATAATTTGATGGTTTGTGCTGTAATAATAATCTTTTAAGTTGTTCATCGCTAATTGGTATACGGCTTTTCGTCTTTGCTTGTTTTTGAACTTTTTGAGTTATAATCGGCGGCCTCTTATGAAAAAAAGTTGGTGGCTGTTGTTCATAATGCATTATATACGCTCCTTAACTTTTTTAAATTTATATGATTAGAAACCGCTAATTATAAATAAAGCCCGCTCTTAAAACAGAACGGGCTTCAATTATTTAACCTTCTAGTAATAGATCATAAGGATCTTCAATCATTTGTTTTACTCGATCAAGGAATTGTACGGCTTCACGGCCATCAATGATTCTGTGGTCGTAAGACATCGCGATGTACATCATAGGACGAACCTCGATTGAATCATCTGGCATTACTTTAGGGCGTTTTTCGATCTTGTGCATTCCTAAAATACCTACTTGAGGAGTGTTTAGGATTGGTGTTGATAATAATGAACCGAAAATACCACCGTTAGTAATGGTGAATGATCCGCCTTGTAAATCTTTTAATCCTAATTTACCATCACGAGCTTTCTTCGCAAGTTCACCAATTTCGCTTTCAATTCCTGCAAAGCTTAGACGATCTGCATCACGAACAACTGGTACAACTAGACCTTCTTCAGTTGATACCGCAACTCCGATGTCGTAGAATTGCTTCTTAACAACTTCATCGCCTTGAATTTCCGCATTGACTAATGGGAATTCTTTAAGTGCTCCAACTACAGCTTTAGTGAAGAATGACATGAAACCAAGTTTAACACCATGTTTTTCTTGGAATGCTTCTTTACGCTCAGAACGAACTTTCATCATATTTGTCATGTCTACTTCGTTAAATGTAGTTAGCATAGCAGCTGTATGCTGCGCTTCAACTAGACGTTTCGCAATGGTTTGACGACGACGTGACATTTTCTCACGTACAACCGGCTTATCAAACTCTGTTTTCTCAGCAGATTTTTCTTCTTTCTTAGAAGATTTCTTACCTGAGTCAGCTTTAGCACTCGCAGCAGCTTCAACATCTTCTTTAGAGATGCGTCCTACTGGATCTTTAGGTTTGATTTCGCTTAAATCAATACCTAATTCACGAGCCCTTTTACGTGTCGCAGGCGATGCTACTGGTTGATCAGCTTGATTATCACTTTCGCCTTCTTCATCAGTTTGAGGCGACTCTTCTTTAGCTTCAGATTTTTCTTCTTTCTTCGGCTCTTCTTTCTTCTCTTCTTTGTCGCTAGAATCATCGGAGTCATCTGATCCTGATGCTTCACCGTTTTCATCTACTTTAGCAATGACATCGCCTACTTCTACATCATCACCTTCTTCAACTAAAACCTCTGCGATCACACCAGAGAAGTCTGAGTTTACTTCAACATTAACTTTGTCTGTTTCTAATTCTACAACTGGGTCACCTTTTTCAACTTTATCGCCTTTTGAGACAAGCCATTCAGCAACCGTACCTTCTGTAATCGATTCGGCTAATTCAGGAACTACAATTTCCTTCACTTTCATTTCCTCCTTTAATCGAGCGTTAATGCTTCATTAATAATTCGATTTTGTTCTGACTTATGAATGTTCGGACTACCAACAGCTGGTGAAGAACGATAAGGGCGTCCAACATATTCAAGCTTCTGTTTAACCTTTTTGATGGACTGAATTCTTTCTTTAACAAAATCCCAACTACCCATATTCTTAGGTTCTTCTTGTACCCAAACAATCTCTTCTACATTTTTATATTTTTTCAATATCTTTTGTAGCTCTTTATCAGGGAAAGGATAAATTTGTTCTAAACGAACAATGTGAATCTCTTCATTAGGATCTCGATCCTCTAACTCTTCTTCAATATCAACCATGATTTTTCCGCTACCTATAACAAGTCGTTTGACGTTATCTGGCTTTTCTCCAATTCCTTCTTGTTCAAGAATGCTTAAGAATTTGCCATTTGATAATTTTTCAGCTTCAACGGCTACTCGTTGGTTACGAATTAGACTCTTCGGTGTCATAAGTACAAGCGGACGAGCAGCTTCTGTTCCTACAATCGCAGCTTGACGACGTAATAAATGGAAGTACTGAGCTGAAGTTGTCACATTAGCAACTGTCCAGTTATTTTCAGCTGATAACTGTAAGAAACGCTCTAGGCGTGCACTTGAGTGCTCTGGGCCTTGACCTTCATAACCATGAGGCAATAGCATAACCATACTTGCAATTTGGCCCCATTTTGCACGGCCAGCTGCAATGAACTGATCAAAAATGACTTGAGCCGCATTCGCAAAGTCACCATACTGTGCTTCCCAAAGTACTAAAGTATCATCTGACTGAACACTGTAGCCATATTCAAACCCAAGAACACCAGCTTCAGATAACGGACTGTTGTAAATGCTGAATGATGAATTAGCATCTTCCAGACCATGGAAAGGGCTGTATTTTTCTTGAGTATTGACATCATTTAATACGGCATGACGATGCGCAAACGTACCACGTTCAGAATCCTGGCCTGTCATACGAATTGGCGTTCCGTCTTTTAAAATTGAAGCAAATGCTAAGGCTTCACCTAAAGCCCAATCAATTTTCTCGCCATCATCGAATGCTTTTTCACGGCGCTTAAGGATTTTTTCAAGTTTCTTAAACCCTTCAAATCCTTCTGGACGTTTTAACATATCTTGATTAAGCTTCTTCAATGCATCTAGTTCAACGGCTGTTTCAATTTGATCCAATCCATTTACAACTTCATCAGGTAAATCAGGAACTGAAGGATCTTTAAATTCGCTTTCCTTCATGTTGTCGTAAATTTCACGAAGCTGTTTCTTTACGTCTTCTTTATATGTTTTAGACTCTTCTTCAGATAATACTTTTTCTTCAACAAGACGATTAGCATAAACTTCATATGCAGTTGGATGATTATCGATATCTTGATAAAGCTGAGGCTGCGTACCTCTTGGTTCATCCATTTCATTGTGCCCATAACGTCTATAACCAACTAAATCAATTAATACATCTTTTTTGAATTGTTTACGGTACTGATATGAAAATTCAACTGCAGTTAAACATGCAATTGGGTCATCTGCATTGACATGAATAACAGGAATTTCAAATCCTTTTGCTAAATCACTTGCATACTTAGTTGAGCGTCCATCTTGGTGGTTAGTTGTGAAACCTACTAAGTTATTCGCAATTAGATGGATGGATCCACCCGTTTCATATCCTCGTAATTGGGATAGGTTTAACGTCTCCGCAACAACACCTTCACCGATGAATGCTGCATCTCCGTGAATTTGAATGTTAAATGCTTTATTAACATCATTCTTTGCATAGCCACTCTCATCACGCTGATCTTGTACCGCACGTGTATACCCACCTACAACGGGATTAACAAACTCTAGGTGAGATGGGTTGTGTGCTAGTGTAATCCTTGTTTTACTTTCATCGCCTTCAACATACTCACGGTTTGCACCAAAGTGATATTTTACATCACCTGTCCAACCATAGTTAATACCTGTTGAACCTTCTGATGGTACTAAAGTTTTATCCGGTGCATGAGCAAACTCAGAGAAAATCATTTCATAAGGTTTACCTAATACATGAGCTAATACATTTAAGCGACCACGGTGAGCCATTCCCATCATAATATGATCTACATCATCTTTATGAGCATTCATCACCATACGATCTAGCATCGGCACCATGACATCTAAACCTTCTATAGAGAAACGCTTCTGGGCCACGAACGTCTTAGCTAAGAACTGTTCAAAGCCTTCAACATCGCCTAAACGCTTTAAAATCTGTTTCTTTTGTTCATTATCTACAGAAACATCAAAAGCGCCAGTTTCTACTTTCGTGTAGAGCCACTCGCGTTCATCATCGTCAGGAATATGATTAAATTCGTATGAAATCGTTCCTGAATATTTCTTTTTTAGATGCTGCACAAAATCCCAAGCATTTCTAACGTTGCTTGGTACTTTTGGTGTTAATAGTTTAGCATCAAGTTGTTTAAGGTCACCTTCAGTTAAATCATATTTTTTAGGATCAACTAAAGCTGAATACCTATCATCCTGCTTTCCAACTGGAAAAATATCCGCTTCTAGATGTCCGTGTCTACGGATTGCCTCAACTAATTTCATCGCGGATGTTAGCTTTTGTAAATCAGCTGTTGATGTCGCTGACTGACTAGTTGATGATTCACCAGTTGATTGAGACACCCAAGTAGGTGCTCCGTGTTCGTCAAACATATGACGCAGTGTTTCATCAACTGCATCAGGGTCATCTAGGTATAGATCATACTGCTCTTCTACATAGCCCATATTCGGACCATGAAAAGCATCCCAAACATTGTCATTAGACCCTTTGATTGCCACTGTTTACTACCCCCATCAGTTTTCGAATAAGTAATTATTTCTACTTGTTTTATTAGCAGTTTTTTAAGTTATCTCTATCGAATTGTTTACCCTTTCTAGAGTATTCACAAACAATTATAAAATCATAACTTAAAAAACATCATAATCATCACAATTAGTATATATGAAAATTTACCAATAGAAAAGGTAAACACAACAAAAATTGTCGGATTAACGCATATAATTAAAAATAGCTTCTTACTCCTTCAGACAAGAGGTTTAATAACTGGTCTTGCTGAGTTTGGTCAATATAGTGCCCTTGACGCTTCAAAGCAGGCAGAATAGTTACCTTAAACCACTCTTCCAGTTGAGCTTTTTTACTTAAAATATATGAATCAATAATCACCTCTTTAGCATCTGAGGGGAGCTCCTCTAACGTGATTCTAGTTAAATCCACATTTAAATATTCTAAAGAAGATTTCAGTTCGGTTTGGTTGCTATCATCCATTCCTAGTGCATTATGTATTTGCTTTTGGTCATGTTGTATAAAGTGATGGATGGCTTCTGAATCTGTTCTTTCTATTATGGATCTAAGTAGCTTCAGCCATTCAAAATCATAGTACTTATAAGCTATTTGAATGTTATACATCACTCCATCTTTTAATTCATGGGGTAAGCGATAATCCTCTTGAATAATCCTTTTCAATTCATCTAGTAAATCATGAGCACCGATTTGTTTCAAGTTTTTTGCACAAACAATAGACAAAACCTGAAACGCATAGCGTGGATCAAGTCCTATCATAGATGATTCAAACTGTTTCTGCTTATTAAAATGTTCTAGTGTTTCAATCTTCGTAAGTCCTTTAAGGGGCTTTTTCATTCTGGTGAATATAAGAGCAGCAGCCAAGGCTTCTAAGGCCTGATACCCCAAACGTTTGCAGTCTTGCTTTAATATTTTTTGTTTGTAAATATTAACCTCATGATTAATAGATAGCGTGTAGCCAACTT
Source organism: Piscibacillus salipiscarius (assembly GCF_042685285.1). Classification (NCBI taxonomy): domain Bacteria; kingdom Bacillati; phylum Bacillota; class Bacilli; order Caryophanales; family Bacillaceae; genus Piscibacillus; species Piscibacillus salipiscarius. The sequence goes on from NZ_JBHUMZ010000023.1 coordinate 57,475, forward strand.
TTATAAACACCATTCGATTTAAAACAGGAGATGGTTCATCTGTTGTGACTCGTAGTAGATCGGGTTCATTTGTATGTCCAACCACAACCTCATCAGCTGACAACATCGATTGTCTAGATATTTTATACTGATTTTCTTCTGCTAGTGATAAAAAAGGGTATAGTAATTTGGGTTCTGCCTTGAATATTTCCTGTAATTCTAATAGGCCTCTGTTAGCAGCTTGAAACTCACCATCATATCTATATGCTCTAGGGTCGGATGGTGATCCATATTTAGTTATATTCGCGTAATCAATGGATCCAATTAAATCAGAGGTATCTTGCGTATAAGGGTCTGCTGGGAAAAACGTCCCAATTCCTTTCCGCCCTGATTTAGATATGTAGAATCGTTCAACGGGTACTGCTTTCCAATCCTTCCATTCGTCATTAAGACGCATTAAGTTATAAGGAGATAGCGTTCCACAAACCGTCATTGGTAACTGTTCTCTCACGTCATCTGGTAAGGCTAATAGAGGGTCTTCTTGCATTGGACACCCGCTTATTTGATATATAGCGCCTTCTTCAGTTTGCGTATATGTTTCTAATGCTCTTTTTAAAAAACGAACGATGCTTGATTTTCCGCTTCCGGGTGGTCCGACTAAAATAAGCATACGTTTTTGAATATCATATCCTAAACTTGCCGGGCGCAAGTACTGCTCATTAATTTGATTGATCAGCTCTTCGTTAACATCATTGGGAATGTGATTGCTCTGAATGGCATACTGAACAGCATGGTATAATAACTCATGAGCTCTTTTAGGCCTAAAAGTTCCTTTTAAAATAAGATGAACATACTCTTCTAAAGACAAGTTGTATTCCATCAATGAACACCTCCTGTCTTATATGTATTCAATTAATATTCGAGTTTGAGCTAATTTTAATTTGAACAGATTTTGACAATAGTTCACAATCAGAAATTTTTTGGTTATAATAAAATTAATGATGTTGAATAGAGGTGGATCTTCATGAAACTAGCAGTTATTTTAGGAGTTTGTATTACATTTATTGTATCGATCTTCACAGCTGGTTACGATGCAAAACCAGGACAACCTAAAAAATAATATTAAAAAGGAGCTTGGCGGCGAGTCCAAGCTCCTTTTTCTTTTATAATACACATTTAAAGATAATTGCTAACTTCCTAACAACATTTTCGGTCACCTTACCAATAATTAATAAAAAAGGCTACTCCAATAGGAATAACCTTTAATCTAACTTCGGAAAACCTTGCTGTCTTAATGCCTCATATACAATAATGGCTGCTGTATTAGATAAATTTAATGATCTAACTTGATCTGTCATATGAACTCTAAGGCATCGATCTTCTAAACCTTCGAGTAATGACGTTGGAATCCCGTCTGTTTCGCGTCCAAATACAAAGAATATATCTTCTTCTGGATTACTATAGTCATAGTCTGTGTAGTATTTAGTTCCAAAGTTTTCGATATAGTAAAAGCTAGCCTTCGGGTACTTTTCATATAATTCATCTAAAGAATCGTAATATAAAATATTCACATCATGCCAGTAATCTAAGCCTGCTCGGCGCAACATTTTATCTTCTGTTGAAAAGCCTAAAGGACGAATTAGATGTAATGTTGAACCAGTTGCTAACACGGTTCTTGCAATGTTCCCTGTATTAGCTGGAATCTCTGGTTGATATAAAACGACATGTATTCCCATGATGACACCTCTTTAATTCGTTAATAACCGAGATGTATTATAGCATATTTTAACTCGTTTGGTGTAACCAATGTTCGGATGCTGTTTCGTGATGTAGTAGAAAGCGCTTATGATCAAGCCCACTTGCATAACCTGTTAACGATCCATCACTGCCTATAACTCTGTGGCATGGAATCGCAATTGAAATTGGATTCTTATTGATCGCTCCACCAACAGCACGTAATGCTTTTATATTCCCAATAGATTTTGCGATATCCTTATATGTCCACTGCTCGCCATAGGGAATCTCTTCTAACGTCTTCCATACTTGTTTTTGAAACTCAGTTCCTAATAAAGTTGTCTCAAATGAAAATTGATTTAGGTTCCCATTAAAATAACGAAGAAATTCATCTATTGCCTGACTGTATGCACCATCTACAAATTCCGGTTCTGCAATGTCGTGCTTTTGACGCCACTTCTCGATCCATTCATCTCGGGCATTTAACTCACCCATTTTCACAAAATAAATGGACTCTCCGTCGCCTCCAATAATAATATTGCCAACTGGTGAATCAAACGTCGTCATTTTTAAAGGTTTCATCAACATCGTCCCCTTATACTTTTTCCTTGAAAAAATCTAACCCTTTTTCCATCTCAAATAAAACATCATCATCAGTTTCTTTAGACATTGCTTCTTCAATCATTTCGCATGCGTCTGATCGTCCGATTTTCCCTATAGCCCAAGCCGCAGTACCCCGAATGACAGGTCTTGGGTCATTATGCATGAGGTCTTCTAATGTCTCAATTGATGTTTCATCTTTATAATGTGCTAAGGCAACGATAGCGTTACGTTGAATCGGTTTCTTGCCTCTCCAAGAACCTGACATGTTCCCGAAATTCTCCTTAAATTCCCGGTTTGAAATTTTAAGAAGTGGAATGAGTTTTGGTTTAGCTAACTCAGGGTCTGGTTCCATCTCAGGATGTAGATGATAATCCATGCCTTTATTCTTTGGACAAACTAGCTGACACGTGTCACATCCGTAAATGCGATTACCTAACTTTTCGCGAAACTCATCTGGTAGAAAGTTTTTCGTTAACGTCTGGTAAGCTACGCAGCGCTGGGCATTAAGCTGACCGCCTTCAATGAGAGCGCCTGTCGGACAAGAATCCACACAGATATTACAATCCCCGCACCCTTCTTCAATTGGTTCGTCTGGTTCAAACGGAATATTGGTGATCAATTCACCAAGATAGACCCATGAGCCATATTCTTCTGTAATGAGGTTGCAGTTTTTTCCAACAAAACCGATTCCTGCTCGCTCAGCCACAGCCCGGTCAGATAACTCACCTGTATCAACCATGGCTTTATAAGCGGCTCCATCTAGCTTTTCTTGTAAAAACTCACCTAACAGGTTAAGCTTTTCTCTTAAAACATCATGATAGTCTTTTCCCCAAGAAGCTCGTGCGAAAATCCCTCGGCGCTCACCTTTTCGACTTTTCGGAGCATTTTTCATACGAGATGGATAGGCTAAAGCAATTGAAATAATTGATTGAGCCTTTGGCATTAGCTGTGTTGGAGTCGTGCGTTCTTCAATGCTGCCCTTTTCAAAACCGGACTGGAAACTCAAAGACTGTTGTACAATTAAACGCTGCTTTAGTGTGTCAAACGTATCTGTAGTTGTAAAACCGATCTTTTGAACACCGATTTCCTCACTATATTTAATTAAATCTTTTTTTAATTGCTTAATATCCACGCACGACCCTCCTTTTTATAAAAAATTACGTCGAATTTGAAGCGAAATTAATTTAAGACTAACTTGATGTGGACAAATGATTCATTAATGCGATCTTTTTATTCGAAATGCGGACAATTAAGTCGCTGATACGAACATTTATGGACAATATACGCACAATTAAATCGCCTATGCGAACACAACTAAGCGAAATACGGACAGTGTAGCCGGAAATGTGAACACTTTAATACGATATGCGGACAAATAATCCGTAGATAAGGACTCTTCTAAGCAAAATACGGACACAAGGTCCGCCGATACGAACAATTCTACACGGAATACGGACACTTCACCCGATAATTAGTCTATTTTAATTTTCCTCAAGCGATTAATAGCAGCCGCGATTTCAAATCGTCTCGGCTCTGCTAAATCGCCTGGGTGCTGTTCTTGATTTTTTTGTGTAAAACTTAGGCCTTTCTGCTGCATTTCTTTTTCAAAGTGATCCAACCATTCAGTTAGAGTTAGATCCTCTTTAAATGGTGCATGCATCGCCATATATTTTAACATATTTGCAACCATTCTTGTTTGGGAATCATCGACAATTTGTTCAACTAATGATAGGTCAATAGCATCGCGTCCGATCATGACGGTGTGACGACTCTTTGCTTGAACTTTAGCTTTTTTACCTAATTTGTTTTTAATTGAATTAGTCACGACCGTTCGATTTGTCCAAGAACCGAATTCATTTAATGCATTCGGCCACTCAACTGGATGATTTTTGGCAATTTCACGTGCTTCATTGGTTACATTAACTGGCACATAACGGTCCATCATGATGACATTGTCAGCAATATCAAAATAATCACCTGAACCACCCATAACCAGTACCGTTGAAACATCTAATTCATCACGCAATTGTTTAACCTTTTGAACAAACGGGGTAATCGGTTCTTTATCCTTCACCACCAGTTGTTGCATGCGTTCATCACGTATCATGAAGTTTGTCGCACTTGTATCCTCATCGATTAGAAGAGTCGATGCCCCAGCTTCGAGAGCCTCCATGACGTTCGCAGCTTGCGATGTACTTCCGCTTGCGTTTTCTGTTGTAAATGTACTTGTATCAGAACTGTTTGGTAAATCATTAATAAATGGTGAAATATTGACTTTACTAATGCTCCGGCCATCCTCAGCGCGAACTTTAACTGCACTAGGATCTGTTAAAACATATTCTCTTCCATCACCGGCAATATGCTCATATACCCCTTGTTCAAGTGCTTCAAGCAATGTACTTTTACCATGAAATCCGCCACCAACAATTAATGTAATGCCTTTCTTAATGGCCATTCCCGCTAATGGTTGATCACGATACGGAATTTCAAATGACACTTCATTCTCTTTTGGACTTTGGAAAGGTACTGCATCATTTAAAGGCTTTGTACTAACGCCACTTTTTCTTGGTAAAATAGCTCCATTTGCAATAAACGCAATCCAATTCTCTTCCTTCATTTTTTCTCGAATGGCATCATGTTGGTCGGCCAACTGCATCGAGTTTGTTAGATCCTCTGGTTTTAGATCAAAAATAGAATGCTGCAGGATAGAAGGAATAGCTTTAAAGAAAAGCTTTTCCGCCTCTTTTCCATTAATTCTGCGACCATTTGCCGGCAGCCCAACTGATAAACAGATTGTCACGTCATCTTCAGTAAGCTTAACGGCAGAACGTTTTAAAATTGCCTGGTCAGGACCATCTATTGCGACCATGCCACTTTTGCCGCTTCCTTTAACGTGCGTATTCTCTTTAAAAACTGCTTGCTGCACCCTGCGTGCCATATAATCTTCAATATAAGTGTTACGTCTTTCTGTCTCTAACCAGGATTGGTCAATTTCTTGATATTTTCGTGGAATCGTTAAACGAATTTTTGAAGGAGCTGCAAACGGGTCTCCTTGAACATAATCAATGTGTAAATGGTAATTAGAAAAATAATAACTGCCTTGTAGACTTTTATAGGCTTTATAGCTCTTGCCATCGATTTGCTTCATTTTCTGCTGTAAAAATTTCATCTATGAACCCTCCGTCACTTTTTCATCCATTTTTTCAATTTTGCCCATTAAATTCTTTCTCCAGATAATTGGTGCGATAATTAAGATGACATATAAGATAATTACGGCTGTCATGGTCCAACGATTCCCCACCACTAAACTAGCACCCATGAAATTGTATATCAAGGTGCCTGGAATAATACCAATCATCGTTGCTTTAAGAAAATCTTTAAACCGTACTTTCGACAAACCGCACCCGTAACTAATAAGATCAAAGTTTACAATCGGTAAAAACCTAAGCATTAATATATAAAAGAAACCTTTCTCCTCAAAGTTGCTTTTTAACTCAAGTACTTTTTTATTTTTAAGTTTCTTGAAAGAATCTTCACCCATATAACGTGCAATCCAGAAAGCCACGACTGCCCCTAAAGTTGCACCAATAAAAGCAAGTATTGAACCCCACCATGCGCCAAATGCTAATCCGCCAACGATTGAGAACACTGAGGCTGGAAATAACGCTAAAGGTCTTAGCATAAACAATAATAAATAGAACGCTGGGGCAAACCAACCAGCCATATAAATAAATGTTCGAATATCTTCTGGAGAAACATGCCAAAGACGTTCATGAAAAGCATATAGTACGATGATAAAAGCAAATATAATGGTTCCTTTAATAACTGTTTTTAGCTGCATGATCGTTCACCTTCTAAGTCGTTTATATCACAATATATTCCCTGAGATTACTTTACTTAATCAAAACTGTAACTTTGCTTAAATTAAATCGACTGTATATCTAAACAAATTTAGGGGGTCAATTTAATGAAAAAATGGGTGGTGTTTCTTAGTCTTTGTTTAATGATGGGATTGTACGCATGTAGTAACGACTCAGCGAATGAAAGTTCAGAAGGAGAAGCTGAATATGATATGGCTGAAGAGTCAAGCCAATCAAAAGAAGGGTTCTCGCAAAATAATCAATCTGAACAATCCACCGAAGAGGTTGCTGATGAATCCGAGGAAAAATCAGCAACAGACTTTGATAGCACACAGCAGATGATTATTTATAAAGGAAATATTGAAGTTGAGGTTAAAGATTTCGGTAGTATGGCTTCACGTATTAAGCAGGAGCTTGATCAGATTGGTGGATATATCGTTGAATCCAATCAGTATTTGCAAGGTGAACACAAGAAAAAAGAAGGTTACATGGTCGTTCGAGTTCCTCAAGATCACTTTGATTCATTTATGTCTGGATTAGAAACAGACAGTTCAAAGATCTTAAGTCGCAGCCAGCAAAGCGAAGATGTATCGGAAGAATATGTAGATCTGGTATCTAGGCTAAAGGCAAAAGAAGCTGTTGAAACCCGTCTTCTTCAATTTATGGAGGGAGCTGAAAAAACAGAAGATTTGCTTAGAATCTCAGATGACCTTTCCAAAGTTCAAGAAGAAATTGAACAAATCAAAGGCCGTATGAATTACTTAGAAAACCACGTTGCTTTTTCAACCATTCACATCAATATCACTGAACGCAAAGTAAATGTGCCAAACGTTCAATCACAAGAAGATTTAAATACGCTAGCAAAAGCGAAACAATTATTTATGAATACGGTTAATTTTCTATTATCAGTCGCATCTAGCTTACTCGTTTTAATTGTTGGGTTATCACCGGTTTTAATTCCATTACTTATTATAGGGGTTATCATTTTTATAAAATTGAAGCGACAAAAGACGAATTAATCAATCAAGCTCTCCTTGAATATAATACATTATTAATTTATAAGGAGGGCTAACATGCAAAGACCTAACAATCCACCTATTACGGTTGATGAGTTAGATGAGCGTACATTACCATTTTGTGCAACTCGCGATGACCCAGCCCCATTATTCACAGCAGACGCATTATTTAATAATCAAATTCAATCCATTGATTTAGAGGACTATCGTGGGTCTTGGGTTATTCTATTTTTCTATGCAAGTGATTTCACCTTTGTCTGACCTACTGAACTCGCAGCAGTTGCTGCCATATATCCTGAACTTCAATCTATGAATACTGAAGTTCTCGGAATAAGTACAGATAGTGTGTTTGCTCACAAAGTTTTTAAGGAAACTTCACCATCTGCAATGACAGTCGAGTTCCCGTTAGTGAGCGACCGCAATCAGCGAATTAGCCGTGGGTACCGTGTATTGGATGAAGAATCCGGGACGTCTTTTCGAGCAACGATTATCGTTGATCCAGACGGAATCATTGTTTCCAAAATGATTTACCCTAGAGAAGTAGGTCGTAGTTCCGATGAGATCTTGAGACTCATGAAAGGAATACAATTTGGACGTGAAACTGGTTTAGGGGTACCTGCCAACTGGGAACCAGGAATGGACGGAATTCAAAGGAATTTCAATGATATTGGAAGGTACTAAATATTTATATTTGAATACTATGTAAGGGGCTTAGGAAATTTCTAAGTCCCTAATTTAATTCAATTACATTTTATATTTCCCTTTGTTTTGAAAAGAAAATTCATATATTTTTTTAGTCAAAAAAGCACGTGAATCCAAATATAAATTCACGTGCAAAAAAATATTTGTATTTGAAAGTTTTCTGACGCAATTTTAATTTACTCCATGTACTTTTTTAAGAATTGCTCTAATGTCTCAATATATTCATCACGATAAATCGCAAAGGCTTCACCGTGACTTGAGTTTTCAAAAACCTTAATTTGCGCTTCACTATTCGTATGTTTGTACAATTCTTTCGTCATTCTCGTTGGCACAAAATCATCGCTGTTACCATGAATATATAATATTGGGACCTCTGCCTTTTTAACTTGCTTTAATGCAGAAGCTTCTTTTAATGAATAGTCGGCTTTCGCTTTAGTTACTAGACTAGTCGAATCTAGTATAGGAAATGATGGTAAATTAAACATACGTCCCATTTGATAGTCAAACAAATCATACACACTCGTATAAGGACTGTCAGCTACAATCGCGTTCACATTTGAGGGCATGTCCTCTCCACTAGCCATTAAGACGGACGCAGCTCCCATTGATAAGCCATGAAGGATAATTTCCGTATCTTCACCTTGTTTTTCAACTAACTTGTTCACCCAGTCAACTAAGTCCAACCGACTATGCCAACCAAAGCCTATATAATCCCCTTGACTTTGGCCATGGCCTCGCAAATCTACTGAAAGCATGTTATACCCTAGTTCTTCATAATAATATTCACCGTAAAGCCCCATGTCTCTAGCTCGACCCAAATAACCATGAGCAAACACTACGGTTTTATTAGTAGGTTCTTCAGCTTCTAAATAGTAACCTTGCAGTCTTAAATCATCAAACGACTGAAGTTCCCAGTATTCGAAGTTTTGATTATCGACCCACTCACGCCAACCACCACTTACAAACACGTCCATGGCTTCACGAGACACGACTAAATCATCATTATTTTGCAGAAAGTCTTTCTTTTCACGTTTAATAGCTAAATCATAAAAATAAAAACTCGCAAATATATCTATTAACATTAGTAAAACTAATAATCCTATCCCGACCTTAACCCATTTCTTTTTTAACAAAGTCCTTCCCCTCTCGATTCTCTGGTGCTTATGTCCTATTATACAGAAAATTCGGGATAATTGTCATTGGGAATCGGTGGAATTTAATATTGGTTAAATTTAACTATAACTCTTCAACAAACTAGAAAAGCTCTAGTTATTACTAATTTTAATATGTTAACACCAACCTTTACATATATAAACAAAAAGCTACCGAAGTCGGTAGCTTTTGTTTACTTCTTATTCTTTTTACTCAGCTCATCTCGGTCGACAGATCTAGGAGGCTCTTCCATCCAACCATTCTCAATCATAAGACGAGTGCCAGCATCTGCATATTTAACCAATTCAGATACTAACCTTGAATAAGTTAATCCTATATCACGGCGTGGGCTTGCGGCCATTGCTGCGCCATAATAAGCAATACTTAACCCATTCAAAGCTGACGTATAAAACATCATCTTACGGTCTGAATAAACATAAGTCGTTGAATCCGTTACTTCAGAATCCCATGTCATTGGTTGAGGAGTATCGAACTTCTTTAAATACGAACCAAAAATCTCGCAATGTTTATTTGCAATTTCTTTACCTCTTAAGAAGTAATCTGCGACGTCACGATTTTTGGTTACTTGGCTAAATCCCATCATGGTTGCTGCACCTAATGCATTCCGTTCGTAATTGGCATAAAAATTCATAATTTCTGCACCAGTTAACGGCCTTTTTTCTTTAAAGAATCCAGCCAGAAAGTTATTGTCTTTAACAAAGTCATAGTTATCAGGTGTAGGTAAATATGGCGATCTTTCATAAAGTCCTTTATCTAAAAGAATTGACTTTGACTTTTGAATTAAACTTACAGATTCTTCTAAACAGTTATGAAAAAACTCAAAGACATCATCTCGAACAGCTGTTGTAATGGCATTACCATAATTATTGACTCCTATTTTCCCCATTTGTGAAGTGGTGGTAAGGAAATACACATCCGTAAATAACCTTGGAGCTGTTACATCCACATCTTCATCAAGTTTAAACCCATGAGGAACAGGATAATTTTCTTGATTAAAAAATCCTTCAATTTGTTTAACATGTGACTCTGAGATACTCAAAGCTAATTCTAAAATTTGCTTAATATCTGGATCATCAACATGATTTAATTGATATTTGTAGTGACAAATAGCTCCAGAGTCATTCATATAGGTGTTCCACAAATTGGTTATTTCTGAGGCTGTTAAATTGTTTAAACCGCCTGTGCTCATGTTAACCCCTCTTTACATATAGTAAATTTATGTTTAATTTGCCCTAAATGGTTTATGATATTAATAATTTTTAAATTCAATTTGAATCTAAATTTTAGTTTCTCAAGCTTATTAGGTTAGACAATCACAAAAATATAAAAAAACACCAATCAAAATTGATTGGTGCTTTGACAAACATTATGCGTTAACTTCTTGACCTTTTTTAACTAATGATGCAACTTCAATCGTACGTTTAGCTTGGTGCTTAACAGCGTCTTTAACATCTTCAACCATGTTACCTTCTTGATCAACCGTAACACTTACGCCATACGGGTTGCCGCCAGAAGCAAACTGAACTGGATCAGTATAACCAGGCGCTGCAATGATGGCACCCCAGTGCATCATAGACGTATAAAGTGCTTGTACAGTTGCTTCTTGACCACCATGAGCATTTGAAGCTGATGACATCGCACTTACGACTTTATTAATCGTTTTTCCATTAGCCCAAAGGCCACCTTGCATGTCTAAGAATTGCTTCATCTGAGATGGTAAGTTACCGAAACGAGTAGGTGTGCTGAAGATAATCGCATCTGCCCACTCAATATCATCTGAAGACGCAACAGGTACGTCTTGAGTTGCTTCATAGTGATCTTTCCAAGCAGGATTTGACTCAATTGCGGCTTTAGGTGCAAGTTCTTCCACTTTGAGAACTTTAGCGTTGGCACCCGCTTCTTGAGCTGCTTCTTCAGCCCATTTTGCCATTTGATAATTCGTTCCTGTTGAGCTGTAATATACAATTGCTAAATTAATTGCCATGTTAAAAAACTCCCTTCTAGTTGTAAACTTACTTTTTGTAAGCACATTTGCTATTGTAACGATAAAATATCTTGAAGTCAAGATAATGGGTTTTAAGCAAATTTAAGAATTTGTTCCACTACTTCAACAGGTTTTTCCTCAGTGATTAAATGACCAGCTTGATCATACGCAATGAGGTTCGCATTAGGAAGTTCTGATGCAAGCTTTTGCCCAACCTTAAATGGGACAACCTCATCTTGTTTTCCCCAAATTAATAAAGCTGGTGTATAAATTTGATTTAAATCTTGTGAAGACAAATCACCTTCACGATGTCTAAGTAAGCGAATCAATGAGTGGGGAAAGTCCTTTTCCAATAAAGGTCTTTTATATTCTTCCATCATTTCATCCGTAATTAATGAATGATTGAATAAAACTTTTTTAAGCTCTTCTTTTACATCATGTTTGTTAATATGATAATGGACATAGCGATGGAAAAATGGTAAGTATGAACTTAAGATTAATAATTGGTTCGCTCGCTTTAAGTACCCAGAACTATTTAATAAAATTAATTTTGAGACTTTTTCTGGGTAAAATTTAGCCACATTCAGACTAACTTGACCACCCATCGAATGACCGACTAATGTAACCCGCGTTATATGAAAATAATCCATAACTTCTTTAATCAATTGAGCATAGTTCTCAAACGAATAGCGAAATGACTTAGATTTTTCACTACGACCAAAGCCTGGTAAGTCAATAGCTATAACTGAATAATTCTCAGATAGCTTGGACATGATTCGATGAAATGTATATGTAGATGATAAATATCCGTGTATAAGTATAAGCGGCGGTTTCTCAGAAATGTTATATTCGCAATAAATATTGACATTCATAACTCGGATGGTTTCTTTATTTAAACTCATAATCGTATCCTTTCTCTTATTGCCTATATGTATTATTTTAACGATTTCAAAAACTGATTAAAAACAGGAGGATTTTATGGAACCAAAATTAATCCTTGGTTCATCATCACCAAGAAGACAGGAATTGCTCAAACAAGTTCATATTCCTTTTACGATTAGAAAACCAGAAGCCGATGAATCTCAAATCACCGAACAAAACCCTGAAAAGAAAGTGGCTCATTTAGCTCAGTTTAAAAGCAGACACATCAACCTTTTAGATTCTAATGAGGTGATACTGTCAGCCGATACAGTCGTCTCTTTTCAGAATAAAATATTTGAAAAACCTAAAAGTAAAGATGAAGCTTATCACATGATTTCCCTATTGAGTGGAAGTATACATGACGTGTACTCCGGGTTTACAATCCGTACGAACACAGAAGAAAAAACTTTTGTCGAACGAACTGAAGTTGAGTTTTGGCCTTTAGATAAACAAGACATCCAGTGGTATATCTCAACAGATGATCCTTACGATAAAGCTGGTGCTTATGGTATCCAAAGCATTGGCGCCATGTTCGTTAAACAGATCAAGGGCGATTATTACAATGTTGTAGGCCTCCCCATCTCTCGAGTGGTTAAAGAGCTAACGAAATTCGGAATTAAATCAGAATATAATTAAGGGCTAAACATATCATTTAGCCCTTCATTTTAATTATGACCTTTGGTTTTGGGGGAATATCATTCATTTGATATTCTGGTTCTTGATCAGGAAACTCAAACGTCACTTCATTTATGAAATACTCCAAGGTAGTTTTTAGAATTTTAATCGTAATCCATTCTCCTGCGCAACGGTGTCCAATATCAAACTCTCCTCCACCTTGAGGAATGAAATCAAATGGGGTTCCCTCCCATCCATTAAATCGTGTAGGTTTAAACTCATCTGGTTCATCCCATATTTCAGGGTCATGATTCGTTCCATAAAGGTCTAAAAATGTTACCGTATCTTTTTTAAAAATATAATTATTCCACGTAAAATCTTTTCTGACCCTCGCAACAACAAATGGGAAAAATGGATAATAACGGCGAACTTCTTGAATAAATTGCTCGGAGTTGAGCTCACCATTTTTAATAGCTTTCACCTGTTCAGGATGCTCAAACCAACCTAAAAACGTAAAATTAATATATACCGCGATGGCTACTAACGGTCTAATTAAGTTTAATAATTCAACGGCCGCTATATGTTGATCTAGCAACTCACCGTTTAAATCTTTGTGCATGGAAAATTGGTAAAATGCACGAGATCGATCCACGTTAATACGTTCTTTTCTAACCTTTTGAATTAAGTCTTCAAGCTTACTTTCAAGTTTTTGTCTCGACCATCTAGATTTAATATTTTTTGGTCCAATTTTAGATGCATATTCAAATAGTGGGCTTAAGTTAGATGCCCAATACTGGACTTCCTCTTCTTTGTAAGGAACACCTGTCCACCTTAAAGCAATACGAGTTAAGACAACCTTTGCCGCTTCATAAATTTCTACTTCATCTGTTTCTTTGTTTATATAACTCTGCCATTCCTCTTTAGTTAATTGTTGAATTTCATTAAGTGCCTCTTTTGTCATTAGGGACATGAACATAGCTTTTCGGTGCCGGTGTTCTTCCCCATCAAGTCCTTGTACTCCACCCTGTCCTAGAATTGTCTTTTGAGCGCTAGTAGGAGCCGCTTCTTCTCTATAAAATTTATCTGTATCATAGAACAGTTCCGCTTCTTTTTTTCCAACCATACAAATGGTCTTTGCCCCTAATATCCTTGTCAGAACCACTCTGGAATCAAATTTCCCAGTTCGATTAAGTATAAAATAATATCCTTCTCTTAATAATTCTATAGAATGATCCCAGCCTGTTTCCTTAGGGATTTTCCTCTGATGAGACATGATTTGACCTCCGGTAAATGACTTTTTCCTTAGTATTCCCAATGTGTAGGAGGTAAAACATCACGTTCCGTTCAAAAGATTACCTGAATGTCATCTCAACCATTTGATTAAATTGTTCCTCTTTCTCTACAAATGGATTATGATAGCTTACATATTCAAAGTCCCGCCATCGACAACAAGTGTTTCTCCAGTAATAAACGAAGCTTCATCTGATGCTAAAAATAATACGGCATTCGCAATCTCCTCGGCTTTCCCAACTCTTCTTAAAGCATTAGCCGTTGATAAAACCGGCCATTTGTCAGTTTCCTTCCAGTTCTCAACCATTTGCGTGTCAATCACACCTGGAGCGACTGCATTAATTCTAATATTCTTTCTGCCAAACTCTGTTGCAGCTGTCTTAGTTAATGTGATTACACTTCCTTTTGAAGCTGAATAGGCTGACACCAGTTTCTGACCTTTGATTCCAGCAATACTAGCTGTGTTCACAATCGAAGCACCTTCGCTCATATGAGGAATAACATATTTCATTCCATAAAAAACACCATTAATATTTATATTGAACACACGTTGCCAATCATCTATTGATACATCTGGTAGTTTCATCTCTTGACTTCCTACACCAGCATTATTAAATAAAATATCAATCTTTCCATAGGCTTTTAAACAATCATCAACCATTCTCTCTACATCAGATGAGTTAGACATATCACATTTAGAAAATACGGATTCCCCGCCGTATTCAATTACTAGCCTAGCTGTTTCCTTTACTTCTTCTTCATTAACATCTGCAACTAGCACTTTTGCTCCTTCCTGCGCAAATCGTATGGCCGTGGCCCTACCAATTCCGCCCCCACCACCTGTTATAATAGCTACTTTATTAATTAAACGCATACTGTAACCTCTCCTTAAGTTTAAAAATTGAGACCCAAGAACTTGGGCCTCACCATTATTTTTATGGAATTGCTATTAACTTCCCATACGACTTCCGTTCGCCTAACACTTCTAATGCATTTGGGACATCCTCAAGTGGGTATTCGTTATAAATCAACGGACGAAAATCTCCTTTGTGATATAAATCCATTAAGTGATCGTGAATCCTTCTTACTTCCTGAGGATTTCTTTTTGCAAACAGTCCCCAGTGAACCCCAACTATAGAATAGTTTTTAACTAAGGCATGATTAACAGCAACTTCTGGTATTCGACCCCCAGCAAAACCTATGACTAATAACCGTCCATCAAAGGCGATGCATTTTTTCGACCGATCAAAAACATCCGCACCAACTGGGTCAAAAATAACATTTGCACCCTCACCATTCGTTACGTCTTTAACGACCGAAACAAAATCATCCTTATTATAGTCAACGACCACATCTGCTCCTAGATCTTCACAAACCTTTACTTTCTCAGGGCCACCTGCTGTCGCAATGACTTTAGCACCTTTCGCTTTACCTAATTGAATGGCTGCAGAGCCAACACCACCCGCTCCTGCGTGAACTAATAGGACTTCTTCCTTTTGAAGTTGACTACGGTAAAACAAAGCATAATAGGCAGTTTGGTAAGTGATAAACATACCCGCTGCTTCACTTGCAGACATTGAATCTGGTACAACATAGACAGATTCTTCAGGCGCTACAACAAACTCTGATAAACCACCTTCTGGTAACCCAGGTGTTGCTAGTACCTTTTGCCCTACTTCTAATTTAGATCCTTCTCCCACTTCACGAACAATTCCGGATATCTCAGACCCCGGGGTAAAAGGAAGTGGCGGCTTTTCCTGATACTTCCCTTGGCATAATAAAATATCAAAAAAGTTAAGAGAGGCTGCTTCCACCTCTATTAAAACCTTTCCTTTTTTCACACTTGGTTGATCAACCTCCTGAAGTTCTAAAGCATCTTTTGGATTCCCTAGTTTTGTCACTTTCCAGCTTCGCATATACGTTCCTCCTCTATCACTCTAAAATCCTGTTGGCCAGTTTGCCAATTTTCTTTCACTAATTGAGCCCTTTTTCGAGCAAGAAAACTCAAGTGTTTGACTGATGAACTTACGAGTTTCTCTTGGGTCAATAATGTCATCTATTAAATATTTTCCAGCTGCTTTTTCAGGTGAACTATCAAAGCCCCAAAGCTTTAGAAGCTCTTGGCGTTCCTTTTTTACATCATCCGCTTTCTGTAATTCACGACCATACACAACGTTAATCCCCACCTCAGGACCTGTGAAATTAATTTCTGCTGTCGGCCATGCGACGACAAAGTCAGCTCCCATTCCTGGTCCGCACATATTTCCATAAGCAGCTCCGATGCTCTTCCTAATAACAATGGATATTTTAGGAACGGTTGATTGAGCAAGAGCTTGGTTCCACATCATAATCTTAGTAGGGATTTTATGTTTTTCTGCCTCACTAGAGACTCTAAAGCCAGGAATATCATGTAAAAATATGAGCGGAATGTGGTAAGAATCACATAAACAGATAAAGTCAGTTGCTTTATCGCATTCTTTAGGACCTGCTGAACCTGCGAATTGCATGGGTTGATTTGCAATAATTCCAACGACTCTGCCGTTTATTCTAGTTAGACAGGTTAATAACGCCTTTCCAAATGTTGGTTTTAATTCAAAATAGTCACCATCATCAGCAATTAATTCGATAACTTTTTTCATGTCATATGCACGCGTTCTCCTGGTAGGTACAATTTCTGTTACCTCATCTATGACACGCTGCGGATGATCGTTAGTAGGTTGCTTGTAAGGTTCAATACCTGAATGCTGGGGCACATAACTTAAAAATTGTTTAATCTGTTCAATTGCTTCTTCTTCTGTTTCAGCAAATTGATCAACCTGTCCAGTGTATTCGGCATGAACTTCCCAGCCGCCCAATTCTTCATTAGTCACTTTTTCTCCTGTTGCCACTTCTAACATTCTAGGACCTGCAACTGCCATAGAAGTACCCTTTACCTGAGTTACAAAATCAGATGAAACGGCAGTCCAAGTCGGTCCACCAAAGCTATCCCCCAGTATTGCCGTAATCATCGGTACTGACCGGTTATGTTGTAGTAGCTCTTGAGGGAAGAGCATTTGACTAATCCCATCAGATCCCATTCCATCTGGCATTCTTAATCCGCCGCCTTCCATTAAATTAATTAGCGGCATTCCTCTTTTTACGGCGAATTCATGAGCGGCTTTAGTTTTTCTGAAATAAACCATACCTTCTGTTCCGGCAAACACGGTTTTATCAGATGCTTGAACCACAACCTGTCGATCATTAACTTTGGCTAGACCAGTAACCACCCCATCACCTGCACTTTTCAGATCAGCACCAGGTTGATCTGAGTGAGCCAAGGATCCCAGCTCTAAAAACGATCCGGGATCCACAAGCAAATGAATACGCTCTCTTGCGGTTAGGAAACCCATTTGATGTTGTTTTTCAATTTTATTTAATCCACCGCCTAATTTAGCTTGTTCCTTCTTTTCTGTTAAAACCTCTAATTCTTTTTTCATTGAAATCTCCTTACCCACATTTACTTACTGTCTAATTATTCTTCTTTTAATAGTCGTCTTAGCACTTTTCCAGAGCTTGTTGCAGGAAGCTCTTCAATAAATTCAACAGAGCGAGGATACTTATAATCTGACATATAATTCTTTGCCCAGGAGATCACTTCTTCTTCTGTAATTCTTCCAATCCATTCAGGCTTTAAGACTATAAAAGCTTTAACACTTTCTCCTCTTGTGGCATCTGGAACCCCAATGCATGCGACTTGCAAAATAGCATCGTGTTCGCTCATCAATGCCTCAACATCTTCAGGGAAGACGCTGTAACCGGATGATTTGATCATCTCTTTTACTCTTCCATTAAAATATAAGTAACCCTCTTCATCTAACTGTCCGATATCTCCTGTGAAGACCCAACCATCACGTAAGGTCTCTTCAGTAGCCTCCGGACGGTTTAAATAACCTTTAAAGACACCTGGGCTTTTAATCACAATTTCACCTTGTTGGCCTGGCTTAAGATCTTCCCCTGATTCAAGGTCAACAATTCTTATTTCAGTATCGTATGTTGCAATACCACATGACCCAAATTTAATGTGATCGATTGGCATAAATGTGTCGCATGTATGAGTTTCACTTAGTCCGTAAGCTGCCTCTAATAATACACAGCCGTCAGTTAATTGTGACCATACAGAAGCAAGCTTTTCATCCACGTTCATTCCGAAACTTGTTGCGAAGTTTAACTTTAATGATGTTAGATTGCGCGTTTCAATGTTTGGATGATTAAGAATAGCTGCATTCATTGGAGCTACGGTGTAAAGTTTACTTATTTTATATTTCTCAATAGATTGAATAGCCGCCTCTGGTTCAAATCTTGTCAGTAATACGCATTCTAAAGATTGATAGACAGGAATATTAACACCCATTACCATACCTGCAATATGACATAGTGGGGCCGTTGCAAGTGTTTGATCTGCTTCATTAACCATGTAGGCTTGTGCAGTTGCAGCTGTTTTAAATAAGGCATTGCCAAAAGTAAGCATCGCTGCCTTAGGTCTACCAGTTGTTCCTGAAGTAAATACCATTAGACCCACGTCATTCCACAAATCTATTTCAGCTGTTTCTATTAGAGGCTCAGTTGACTTAATACTAGTTACAAAATCATAAGCAGAATTTGTATTAACATTACCTGTATTTAACTCTTTAGGTACAGGTAATGTTGGATTTCCAGGTAAATAATTCGCATAATTTGTGGTGATTACGAACTCAAGTGAAGGCGCCTTACTGCTCACATTCTTAATTTGTGTATACAATTCTTGACCTGCAATCACGACTTTGATCTCCGCTTCATTAAGAAAATAATCAAGTTCGGATTCTTTGTACATTGGATTTAAAGGAACCACAACTGCTCCAATCATCTGAATAGCATAATGACCAATGATATATTGCGGTGAGTTTTGCAAATAAAGAGCAACTCGGTCCCCTTTCCGAATTCCTTTTAGACTTAAAAACTCAGCTAAACGCAAAGCATCATCTGCTAACTCTTTCCAAGTGAGATTCTGTCCATAAAAAACATACCCAGACTGGTTAGGTTTTTCCATTGCGTTCTTTAATAAATAGTCATGCAGAGGTTTCTCTCCTAAACGATAAGTTAACGTCTCAGGCACATCTTTTGGCCAGCTTTTTCTTAATAAATCTCTCAATCCGCTCCCTCCTACTTTTTTATTTCACTAAACTACTAACCTCATTTAAATAAAACAATTGATCTATATCCTCATCTGATATTCCACGCTCTTTAAGCTGAGGTACAATATTTTCGAAAATATGCGTTGGGTGCCAGTTGGCAACTAACATAGCAACTTGTTCATCCATCTCTAGAGGACGTCCCATCCAATGTGTGATCGAATCATGTGATAACATAATTTGGCCAGCGTACCCATCCTCAAACAACTGGACAATCGTTTCCACTCGCTCATCATCCGTAGGTGCACCAACCATTTTTTGTAGGCCGAATCGATCAAAGCCAATTTTCACACCGTATTTCATTGTTTCTTTATGATAGTCAGGGTTCGTATTGCCACACATATGTCCGATGACAATTTTATCTGGATTAACACCTAACTCCGTTAAAAGCTTCGCCTGCTCTGGCCCCATAGTCCCTTCTTGTGTATGTGTGATGATTCGAATTCCGGTTTCTTTATGGACTTTTGCGGCGGCTTCAAAAAACATTCGTTCATAAGGGGTAATGGTATCTTTACTTGTCGCAAGTTTAATATAACCAGGGCGTATGCCGGTCTCACCAATTCCACCTGTAATTTCCTCATAGAACATCTCATAAATATCTTTCTCAGCTGTCCCTAACGACTGACGGAACTTAAAGTACGGGGTGGCCCCCTCACCTTCGTAGTAATAACCCGTAGAACAGATAATTTGTAAGCCAGTTTCCTCTGAAATCGCTTTCAAAACTTCCGGGTTTCGACCACACTCATTTGGTGTCGGATCAACGACTGTTTGAACTCCAAATTGCTGAACTGCTTTAGCTGCTTGAACTCCTGCATCAATGGCATCAAGTTCATTAAACCTACCTAACGTGATATCCCCTTGAAAACCTGGATATCCAAAAACAAAATGCTCATGAATAAGTGTCTTCCCCATCTTCTCAACTGGAATCTTACCTGTTACCGTTTCAATCCATTCACCCATCTACATTCATCCTTTCTAATTTTTAGCTGTTCTTTTGTAACTCGCGCCAAAGAATTTTCCCACTACTTGTTGTAGGAAACTCTTCTTTGAATTCTACGATTCTAGGATATTTGTAAGCTGCCATTTGGTCTTTAGACCAATTGATCAAATCTCCTTCGTCTACTTCCCCTTTATAATTTTCTTTTAGAATCACAAACGCTTTAACTGTTTCGCCTCGTTTTTCATCAGGCGCACTGACCACACACGCTTGCTGAACAGCTGGATGCTTATATAAAATGGATTCTACCTCAGTCGGCCACACTTTATATCCAGACGCATTAATCATTCGCTTAAGACGGTCGACTATGAAGAAGTAACCATCTTCATCCATTTTGACGATATCTCCTGTTCTGAAAAATGACTTACCATCTAACGTAATAAATGACTTTTCATTTTCTTCATCACGCTGGAAATACCCTTTGAAAACTTGCGGTCCATTAACGACTAGCTCACCTTCTTCATTTGCCCCTAACTCTTCTCCACTCTCAAGGTCTATCACTCTAGCATCAACATCAAAAGAAGGAATGCCTAAACACTGTAATTTAGGACGATCTGGGGGATTAAAGTGAGTATGAGAAATGGTTTCTGATAACCCATAACCTTCCACAAACCTTAGTCCAGTTCGGTTATATAGGTCTTCACCCACAGCTTCAGGTAAAGGTGCTCCTCCTCCACCAATTTGAGTAAGAGAAGAAATATCGTAGTTTTCTAAATTTGGATTAGAGAGAAAATCGATTAACATGGTACTAATATTAATCCAATGATTACATCCAAATTCCTCAATGGCTTTTGCTGCATTTTCACGATTCCAGCGAGTTAGGATAACTAGCGTCCCACCAGCATAAATAGGTGTTAAAGCACTATGAACTAAACCCGTCACATGGAAAAGAGGCAGTGTCGTTAACGTAACCGTATCTGCCGTCATGTTCATCCAGTGAGCGGCTCCGACTGTATTTGCTTGTACCGTTCGATTCGTGTGAATACAACCTTTTGGAAGGCCTGTCGTGCCAGAGGTGTAAGGAATGACAGCAACATCATTCTCTTTGCCGTTAAATTCAGTAGCCTTTTTCTCAGCTTGCATTGCTTCATGCCAAGAGATTACTTCTATATTCGTTTGACGTGGTTCAGTAACAAGTGAAGGTAGTTCAAGTGAAGTGTTTGACTGATTAATATAATCAGAGTAAGTAGCAACGATTAACTCGCTTAATAAGTGAGATTCTTTAAGAGGCAATACTTTATTAATTAATTCTTGTCCAACGATCCCATGATTAATACCGCAGTCTTTGACGTAAAATTCCAAATCCTCCGTTACACTCATTGGATTAATGGGAACAACAACAGCACGAAGACGTAATATAGCAAAAAAACTAATCAAAAATTGAGGTGAATTTTGTATAAACAATAAGACTTTGTCCTGCTTTTGAATTCCTAACTCATGCTCCAAGTACCCTGCCAGCTTCTGGGCTTCAGAATAAATCTCTTCGTAAGTATACGAAGCCCCATAATACTGCATAGCCACTTTGTCTGGATACTTTCTCGTTGTCATCTCCAAATCTTCAAAAAGCGTTGTCTTAGGGACTGTTAATGACTTCGGCAACCTTGCTGGCCAAAATTCAAAGTGTTTCGTATTGTTCATAAAACTAACTCCTTTCATAGAATATTAAACGACATACCAACCAGTAAGTATGAAAAGGTGAAAATGATCTTGAAAAGTTCTCTACTATATATTTTAGCATACGTACCAGTTAGTATGTTCAGAATTTTTAATATATTATAACAAACTAGCAAAGTATGAATCAATATGAAAAATCAGTTACCCAACTAGATTTGCATTTTGACGCAGCTAAAAAATGAAGACGAATTTTAGGGAGTAAATTAACCCCTAATATTCGTCTTCTTCTAGGTCAAGACATGTTTTGTCCTGGCCTCTTTAATATATTCTATTTCAGTCTATTTAATTACAAAATAACGGAAGACCTAATAATTTAAAGCACTCTTTATCTTCTTCCTCTTCCTCATTTTCTTGACCATCATCAGTTTGATTGTCTTCATCAGATTCTTCGTTATCCTCTGGTTGGTTTTTTTCTTGAGGGGATTCATCTGACTCTTTGTTTTGGTCTGAGTTTACCGGATTTGTGATTTTTTCTTTAGTATCATCTATAATATCTTTAGTGTCATCAACTATATCTTTCGCTTTATTCGTCGTTTCATCGTTTTTCGTTTCTTCATTCTTCGATTCCTCATTAGTTTGACGGTCTTTTTCCTCAACCTCAGTAATACCATTAATTTTCTTCTCTACTGTTGCAATATCTTTTGTAACGGATTCTACTTCTTTTAATAAAGTCATCGATTGATCGGATAATTTTTGATGTCTAGTTTCTGTTTTATTAAATTCTTCAATGAATGCTTCTAGTTCTTTGACCAACTCTGTTTGATTAATGATACGTGCTTGAGAATCTCCGTATTTCTCATAAATTAATTGGATAAGCGTATAATACGTTTCACCTTTCTTTTGGTCCTTTGCTTTCTGAATAAAGGATTCGTACTTATCCATCCGTTCTTTTATCGAATCAATTTCAGATGACACTTGATTCATCAACTTAACCAACGTGCTCGTGTTTTGATATAAAGAATCATATTGATTCTGCACATCATTAGAAAGTGATTTTAATTTTGTTCCTAATTTACCCTCATTAGACTTGAGTAATTGATCAATTTTATTATGTGACTGATCAATCTCATTTAAGTAATTGCGATTCTGAATTTGACTGTATAAGTTATTGGCTTTATCTAATAATGTTTGAAGATTATTTAGACGTTCTTGATCTTTCTCATAGTCGTTTTTCGTTTCATTTATTTCCTTTTGTTCCTCAATTAAACTTTTCGTGGTAGTAGCATTTTGATCAATTTCTGGTAGGTTTTTCAGTTGATCTAGTTTAGATTCTGAAGAACTTTGGCTAACTTTTATGTCACACTCTTCCTTATAACATGTTTTAATCTCCGTATCTGGAAGGCTAATATTCTCTACACTTTGTTCGACTACTTTCATGGTGACGTCTTCTAAACAAACATCGACATATAGCGGTCCCAGATTAATACCATCCAATAAGGCAAAAATAGGTTCAGGCTGAACGGCATTTAAGATTTGATTTAAACCAACATTGACTCCTAACACGTCCATTAGTTCAGCTATTTCTTGTTTGGTAAATGGATTAGACAAATCAACATTAGGTTCATACCCTTTTTCTCTTAATAGTTCTGTCAACAGCTCTAGTGATTCTGTAAGTGGTAAATCACCAGTCGTGTTAAAAAACTCTTCATAATCAATATCTGGACCATTTGCTTGACTCAATAATTTAATTAAATCATACCCCATGGTTTCAGATGCTGACTTGATTTGATTTAATGATGTATTTTTTAAAACTTGCTCTAAGTTCCCATTATTAAAGACAGATAACACATCAACCCCGCAAAAGCCACCTATTTCTGGAAAAGAATGACCAGCTGTGGTTGCCTTTAAATTTTTAACAGGAACAGGGCCTTCAGAGGTAATTTGCGTCGTCATAGGACCACTTGGTGTGCCCAGTTTGCTGACGATCGTGAGTCCTTCAATCGTACCTGAACGAATATCAATTTTCCCAAGTGCTGCCCCTAGTAAGTTCATTTCACCTTCTACTTTTTCCGAATGAATGAGAAAGCCAGAATCACCACTGTTTTCTTCACTAGCCATTGCAGGTTGCTCAGAGAAATAAGGTACAAGCACTCCAATAATTAATACAATAATTAAACTTAATTTATACAATCGATGAAATTGGTGACGGTCTTTCATAGACATGTCTCCTAAGATACAAAATTTAGCATTTAAGCTTGAGCGGTTTGAACGGACTCTAAATCGGGGTCATCATCTTTAACTGATAATTCAACCTTCTCCCATGCAACTAGGAGAGATCCACCGATGATTCCAATAATCGTACCAACGACAAATCCGCCTAACGCACCCATAATGGATAAAACAGATATAAAAATCGTCATCACACCAAATACAGTTGAGAACTGTGGAAATATATACGATAACAAGCCAAGTATTAGCGTTAATCCTCCAAATAAATAACCTACAAACACTAATGACCCTGGTATAAAAGCAATGGCATACAAATGCGTTGGAATATATAAAATCATTAATCCTGCCAATAGCGTTAAGGTAGCTCCCCAGAAAGGTCTTTGATTACGCCATTTTTTAAATTTACCTGACTCGTTTATTTTGGAATACTTCTGTTGTAATCGCTCTTCTTTTGAGATTGATTCCTTCTTTTTAAACATATAAAAGCCTCCTTCAAGATGATTTAATCCATTTCGTAAATATAAGGCTCATCAATTTTATCGATATAAATTTTAGTGCCTTCTAAACTAACCACTTGTTGAAATAGATAATCGGTTACTAAAGTAGCATCTTTAATATTGATGTTCGCCGCATCTTGAGTCCAGTTTTGTTTATAGTTATCGGTGTTCTTCTGTTTAATCGCAAGTTCATCAAATTTTAAATCAGCATCAATTAGACGAGCATCCTGAATGAGTCCACTAATGGTCGTTTTACCATCTGCAACAATATTAATTCTGATCCAATTTCCATTTGGTAGTTTAATATCTTTAAAGATATGAAGGTTCGTAATTTCTACTTCTTCAATTTTATTTCGAATCATCGGCTCAGCATCCGATTCACCTGTTTCACCAATTTGTGGCATTAATTGAAACCCTTTACCGTTTAGTTCATCAAACTTAACATAGAAGTCCCCAATTCCACCTAATGGTAAGGCAAAAGCTGTACCACTAAAGCCAAAGACACCAATTAAAGCTCCTAGCGCTATAAACCCAGATAATAGCGCCACCACTAATTTCTTTTTCAGCACACTTCCGACCGTTGCATTTTGTTCTTTACTCACACCTAATCACCTTTCCTTTTAAAAAAATTATTATGATAGATCAACAAGGTCCTATACAATAAACGCTAATAATCCACCTCCAAATATGTTTGTATTTTCAAGTACATATCGTGTTAACGCTTTCAATATTTGAATAAAAAATTGTTATAACAATTTTTTGATCCTTAAAACTTGCTATTTATCTAAATTTTCAATTATTTATTTAAATTATAAGAAAAGATGGGTCAGAATCATACCCGACAAAAATAGGAACTTTTGATATAAATTATCCTAGTTCATTATCTAACACCTAAAATAATCGGGGGTCTAAAGACTTAGGTTTAATGTTTGAATTATTATATACTTCGAAAAGTTAAGCTTGGTTATAACTGTTTTTTATTGAATAATCTGAATAATCCAATTATAATTAATGTAAAATTTAGAAAAGACTTAACGTTAAACGAAAGGAGCAAATTATGTTAACTCTTTCGTTAGACCACATCATGTACCCTGTACTTAAAGAAGGGTTAAATGTGATACAAGCTAATCAGAAACCCATCTTAGATGAATGGAATAACATCATAAATCACTTCAAATCGACAGGGAAGAAATCAGCAGATGATATTGAAGCAACCGTTAATTTTTTCTCTGACTACCTGTTTTCTAATGAATTAGAAACTGTTAAACATGAAGAAGAGGTAGACCTGCGACTTTACCAGGAACAACCACTATCTTTTCAAGGCAACCATTTCATCATTTCTTTATTAGAAAATGCTGTACATAAAGTCTTACAAACTCAAAAAGATGATCAATATGATTTACACCAGTCTATACATTACCTGTTTTCAAAAATCA
The DNA here is from genome assembly GCF_042685285.1 of Piscibacillus salipiscarius. Lineage (NCBI taxonomy): Bacteria > Bacillati > Bacillota > Bacilli > Caryophanales > Bacillaceae > Piscibacillus > Piscibacillus salipiscarius. The sequence continues at coordinate 83,332 of NZ_JBHUMZ010000023.1, forward strand.
GTGAGAACCTAACGTCTTTGCCTTACGAGCAATACTTCTCAATTGATTATTTCTTAAAGAATCTAATTAGTTCAAGACAACTGCCGATTGAGTGGGCAGCAGCCATTACTCAAGAAGAGGGAACCTATGTGGTTGAAAAATGGTTTAATAATATGAATCAAAATCTAATTGTCGAAGATGAACCACTTAAAGCGAGATCAATTTATGCATTATCAGAGCTGTTAATCAATCAAATGCCAGAAGATAAAAAGCGGATTATGAATACAATCTCACTTCCTTATCAAGAAGGAACTTTACTCATATGTGCTAATACCAATGAAATAGTCAATATTACTCCATTTATTACCTATGCGTTACACATTTTTGAAAATGGAAGAGAGTCGATCAAAAAGCAAAAAGATGAACACCATTGGAAAGATTCTGTGATTATGTTTAACGAATCCATTATTAATTCAAATGACTATGATGAAGCTATTGAAGCTATTTCAGAGGGATATGTTAAATATCTACCATTTGAACGGTGCGCTCTATTTTCATACTCTATGAACGAAGGGATGGGGTTTGGTTTATACGGTTATCAAATTGATACGAACGCGATACAGAACATAACCGAAGATATCGACAATTTACCCATTATCCAAAATAACTTAAATATTGTAAATCTATTTAAGAAAACGATGAGCTTTCTTCAGCCCATATATATCAAAGATGCAACCTTAGGCTTTCCAAGAAAATATGTTGAACAATTTCAATTACAATCTATTGTCGTAGCACCGATTTTCTCAACTTCTTCTAACCAATTATTAGGTGCAGCGATACTAGATCAAGGACCAAATCAACAGTTTAAGTTAACACATGAAACATTTTCAGCATTAATTAAATTTGGAAAAACAGCAGGTGAACTATTAAGTAAATACCAACAACATTCACCTCATAAACAAAAGGCTTCGTTTCATCTCTCACCTAGAGAATTAGAAGTTTTAAAACTAATGTCTGAAGGTGCATCCACTACTGAGGCAGCTAGTCAATTAATGCTTAGTGAGTATACAGTGAGGGATTATGTATCGGCGATTATTCAAAAGATGGATGCACGTAATCGAACGGAAGCAGTTGCTAAAGCAATTCGTAGCGATCTTATTTAAGGAACCATTTTAATTTATTTAATCCATTTTTTATATTGGGATAGCGAAATGGTAGGTCAAATAAAACTGTTTGTTTTAAAACACTTTTTTGATGCGAAAACGTTTCGAAACTTGCTTTTCCATGGTAAGCACCCATTCCACTAGCTCCTACACCACCAAACGGTAAATGGGAAGATGCAAAATGATAAACGGTATCATTAATACAACCACCGCCAAATGAGGTTTCATTAACCAACCACTCTTGAACGTCATGTTCATTTGAAAATAAATATAGGGCTAGTGGATGGGCTTGATTATTTAGGTTATGAATGACTTCAGAAAGCTCTCGAAATTCTAATACTGGTAAAATCGGCCCAAAAATCTCTTCTTTCATAATAGAATCTTCCCAAGTCACGGGTGTAAGGACGGTAGGCTCTATCATTAATTGATCTTTACTTCTTTTACCGCCCATACACACTGTATGATCATCTATAAATGAACTAAGGCGCTCAAAGTGTTCCTCATTAACTATTCTTGTATAATCTTCGTTCTTCAAAGGTTCCTTCCCATATAACTCTTCAATCGCTTCCTTTAGGTAAGATAAAAACTCCTCTTTTACAGACTGATGCACGTAAAGATAATCTGGTGCGATACATGTCTGGCCAGCATTTAAAAATTTCCCCCAAGCGATTCGTTTGGCAGCTAATTTCAAATTAGCATCCTCATGAACAATACACGGGCTTTTCCCGCCTAATTCCAAAGTAGTAGGCACTAAATGTTCAGATGCTTGCTTCATGACAATTTTCCCTACACGGGTGCTCCCAGTAAAAAAGATCTTATCAAATGGTAATGATAGAAGGTCTTGACTGACTTCAACACCACCATTAATGACAGTTATATAATCTTCTGGAAAGGTCCTTTGAATAATTTGACCGACGATGTTAGCAGTATGTGGCGTTAATTCTGATGGTTTGATGACAGCGCAATTTCCAGCTGCAATTGCTCCGATTAATGGTGCTAGACACAATTGAAAGGGATAATTCCATGGAGCGATAATGAGTGACACTCCATAAGGTTCAGGATAGATGTAGCTTCTGGAACCAAGATGAGTTATTGGCGTCTTAGCTTTGGTTGGTTTAGCCCAACGCCTTAATTGTTTTAAAGTAAAGCTTATTTCTTGTAAAATAACCCCAACTTCAGATGAATATGATTCGAATTCGGATTTATTGAGATCATCTTTTAATGCTTGAAAGATATCTCGTTCAAATGTTTTAATCGTTTCTTTTAATTGGCTTAAAGCCTTGATCCGGTAATTAAGATCTAGCGTTACTTTAGAATTAAAATAAGTTTTTTGCTCTTCAACGATTTCCGCATAACTCACCTCATCACCCCTAACCTTCATCGAATTTCAATATGCTTTTGCTCATCGTGTTTATGTTGTTCATAATAAGGAACAATCGCATCAATGACATTTTTAAAGTCTGGACAGGCTATGCCAGATCCTTCTAAGTCTAACTTAGAATGAGTAGCATCAAACTCAGATTTAAACGTGAAATAATCTAAGGCTTCTTTCTCAACTTTTAACCACTTTCTAATAATAGAAAAAGATAGAAACACTTTAGCAAACAACAAAGGAATAGTACCTAATGGCTTTCTATTTAATAAACGCTCTAACATCATTCGATAGATGTCTTTCATCTGATAAGGATTAGAATCTGTTAAATGATACGTTTTTCCGATGCCTTTATCTGAATGGCTTAAATAAATAGTTGCGTCTATTATGTAATTAATTGGCACAAAGTTCCCTTCAGCTTCTCCTTTACCTAGATAAGGGATGATTGGAGAAAAACGCAAACGGTCGAAAAAGTTTAATAGAAAATAGGGGCCATCGAATTTAGTCGTTTCACCAGAGTTAGAATGTCCGACAACAACCCCAGGTCGTATAATGGTGAGTGGTACGCTCTCTTTCAACTGCTCAACAAGTACTTCAGCTTCATATTTTGTATGTTCATAATGATTCTTAAACTCTTGCTTTTTATCAAGCTCAGTCTCTAAAATAGGCCCTTGCCTTTTTCCTGCAACATAGGCCGTGCTGAAATAGACATATCTCTTGAGGTTTTTTAAAGACTTCACCCACTGATTGACATTTGCCGTGCCTTTGACATTAACCTCATAGGCTAGCTTTTTAGGTACAGCAAGGTCATAAATGGCTGCCAAGTGGAAAACGTATCTAACAGAATCGATTAATTGCTTATTCGTCTCTGTTTCTATATTTAAATTTGGCTTGGTAATATCTCCTAAGATTAATTCAAACTTTGGCCCGCTTTCACCCATGTTTAATTCTTCTTTAAGTTGAGTTAATTCTTCTTGGGCTTTCGTCTTCATAGTTGGTAAGACGAGTAAGGAGATTTTGCCCACATCCGAATTTCCTTTGATTAATTGCTTAATTAAATTAATTGAGATAAAACCAGGAAAACCAGTAAAAAAATAATGATTCGCCATTAAGACACCACCTCCAATTAAGTGTTCAATCAAAATCAACCTTGATTGACGACTTCACCCTTAACTGCCTCAGAATAATCTGATCCATAAGCTTCTTTGATAAGGCTTTCGTACTTTTTTTCCACCACATTTACTTTAACAGTTAACTTAGGTGTTAATTCACCCGTTTCAACCGACCACTCGTCACCAATAATGATCCATTTTTTGGGTTTCTCGAAATCTGCTAGATTCGAAGTATGTTCTTTAATTTCTTTATTGAACAGCTCTAATGCAGCTTCTTTCTCTACTAGTTCCTGATAGCTATCATATTGAAGATTTTTCCCTTTAGCCCAAATTTCTAAGTTTTCATAGTCTGGATAGATGAGACTGATCACATACTTTTGCTTATCTCCTACCAAAACGGAGTGTTCAATATAAGCACTATCATTAAGAGCGCTTTCAGAAATCTGAGGGGCAACGTTTTTACCTGTCGATAAGACGAGTAATCGTTTTTTCCTTCCTATTATTTTTAGGTAGTCTTCATCGTCAAACTGACCAAGGTCACCTGTGTGGAACCAGCCATCAACAAAAGCCTGTGAGGTAGCTTCATCATCATTATAATAGCCTTTCATAACACTTGGGCCTTTAACTAATACTTCACCGTCCTCTGCGACTTTAACGTCAATATTAGGTAATACTTTTCCTACTGTCCCAGCCTTAGCACGGATCATTGGATTCGTTGAAATGACAGGAGTTGTTTCCGTCAAGCCGTACCCTTCAAGTAATGGTAAATCAATCGCCCAAAAGAATTTAGCTAATTCTGGGTTAAGAGTTCCACCACCAGAGACCATCCCTCTTAACCGGCCACCCAGTTTCTTTTTAATCTTTTGATAGACTAAACGATCTGCAAGTTTCCATTTACGTAAGAACGATTTAGACATGGTTTCACCTAAAATTAATTGATCAAAAGAAGATTCTATATATTTCTCGTATCGTTCTTCACCAACTTTTACAGCCCAATTAAACACATTTTTCTTAACAGGTGTTCCTTGGTTGATCTCTTCCATGACTTTGGCATATACCTTTTCAAATAATCTTGGAACACTTGTTAGAACAGTTGGTCTGACTTCTTGTATGTTTTCTTGGATGGTATCAATACTTTCTGCATAAGCAATAGTGGTCCCAACGGATAATGGCATATAATGACCTGCCATCCGTTCAAAAACATGTGATAGCGGAAGATATGATAGTGAGAGGTCTTCTGGTAGAAGTTCGATTAACCAAAATTGAACACCTTCAATATTAGCTAGAAAATTCCCGTGTGTTAACATGACTCCCTTTGGCATACCCGTCGTGCCAGAGGTGTGGATGATAGTAGATAAATGGTCTCGATTAATTTGTCGCCACTGGTTTTCCCATTTCGGAAGGGCATGTTCTTTTCCATATTTCAGTAGCTGAGCAAAACTTAACTCTCCTTCATCATAAGAAGACTGATTGTCAGGATACATAGTAATAATCCACTCAACGTTAGAGTGTGTATTTAACACTTTTTGCCTTTGCTCTTCATTCTCGACAACAATGGCTTTAACGTCTGCGTTGTTTAAAATATAATTAATTTGCTCTGAAGGTAACGTCGGATATATTGGCACACTTACGGCTCCTATACTAGCAGAAGCAAAGTCAGTCATTCCCCACATCGGGTTACTATTCGATAGGAGCGCCACTTTATCATTTGCTTTTAATCCTAAGTAGCCAAATCCTGCTGCGGCATGCATCATACGACTCCAAAAATCCTTATAAGTTATTCTTTTATACGCACCTCCTTCTTTCCACATAAAAGCATCCTTATTAGGGTGCTTTTTAACGGTACGATCAAGCATTTCTACTAAATTATTAGGTTTCATCATGCCTCCTCCTTTTTAAAACGAGAAAGAATTGAGTACAGTTTGTAACTTAAAAGCAAGCCCCATATTCCCTTTAATTTTGAGTTTACCACCCATGAATGCAGCCGTCGGATTGAGTGTACCTGCGACCATTTCCTTAAAATCGTCTCCATTCATCTCAAGGGTTACTTGAGCGGGTAGCTCTTCGCCTTCAACAGCACGCGGACCTTGTTCATCTATAATCATTTGATAGATTCCTTCTTCATCACCTTTAATATTAAACTGGTAAACTCCTTCCTTACCTTTTGTTGCATCTGGATCATACTTAATCGCTGCATCAATCATTTGAAATACTTCAGACATAGTCGGTTTTGTCATCTCTTCTTGTCGTGCCATGACACGATTCCTCCTTATATCCTCTCAATTATGGTGGCTGTCGCCATTCCGAAACCAATACACATGACTTGTAACCCATACTTGCCGCCTTCATCTTCAAGTCTATGAAGAAGCGTTGTGGCTAATCTTGCTCCACTGGCACCGAGCGGATGCCCCAAGGCAATGGCACCACCTCTTTGATTTACAATATTCATATCAGGTTGAATTTCTCTTTCCCATGCCTTCACAACAGAAGCAAACGCTTCATTTATTTCAATCGCATCAATTTGTTCCAGTGTAAGTCCGGCTTTTTTCAGAACTTTCTTTGTGGCCGGGATTACACCTGTTAACATCATTACTGGATCGACACCAACTACGGAACGGGCAATAATTCGAGATCGAGGCTGCAATCCAAGCTCTTTTACTTTGCGTTCAGACATGAGTAACAGACCTGCTGCACCATCACTAATTTGACTTGAATTTCCTGCTGTCACAACTCCTCCATCTGGCTGGAAAGATGGCGTTAATTCTTTTAATTGATCCATCGATGTCTCTCTACGAATCCCTTCATCCGCTTTAAACGTTGTCGCACCTGTATCTGTCTTAACATCAATCGGAATAATTTCTCGCTCAAAATCTCCGCGATCTGTAGCCTCTTTAGCTTTTTGATGACTTAGTAATGAAAACTCATCTAGCTCTTCACGTGATAATCCCCAGTTTTGTGCAATCATTTCAGCTGAGAAACCTTGCGGAACAATTTGATGACGGTCAACCAACTGATCACTAAATGCTCCTAAATCACTTGCCATTGGAACTCTAGACATATTTTCGACTCCGCAGGCAATGACCACATCTTCATCACCAGCTAATATGGCCTGAGAGGCATTATGAATAGCTTGCTGACTCGATCCGCACATACGATTTAAAGAGAATGATGGTACCTCTACAGGGAAACCAGCGGCCAAGACTGCCAGCCTTCCGATGTTGCCACCTTGTTCATCAGTCATCGTGACACATCCAGTTACCACATCATCAACCTCCTCAGCATTGATTCCATTACGATTAACGAGTTCTTGTAACACAGGAACCAATAAATCAACGGGGTGTGTCTTAGCTAACGTCCCGTTCTTTTTGCCAGTTGCCGTTCGAAGGGCATCTACAATGTATACATCCGGCATGATTACTACCTCCAAGTACTAATAAGTGAATAATTCAATACCACCTGACACATTCAGTCCAACACCAGTAATGTACTTCGCTTTATCTGAAACCAAAAATGTTATAGCATTCGCAATGTCTTCAGGTTCTCCAGGTTTCTTTAAAGCAGTACGGTTAATCATTCGTTCATTCATTTTCTGATTTCCCATATTAAAAGCTTCAGTACTAATAATTCCAGGAACAATTGCATTGACATTAATGCCATGTCTAGCACCTTCCAAGGCCATACTTTTGGTAAAACTGAGTAAGCCTCCTTTTGTTGCAGAATAACTCGCTTGCCCAAACCCTCCTAAAGTTCCTGCAACAGAAGACATATTAATAATTCTTCCATCACCTTGTTCCTTCATATATGGCCAAACAGCCTTTGTGCAGTTATAAGCACCCGTCAAATTAACATTTAAATCACGTTCCCAAAAATCATCGTTTTGGTTCTCAATTTGAGACACATGATCTAACGTCCCTGCATTATTTACTAAAATATCGATCTTACCAAACTCATCTATAATCTTTTCAAAGACCTCCTGAACCTGCTCTCGATCGGTCACGTCCATTTTCATAGAAAAAGATTGCCTTCCCATGGCTTGAATTTCCTTTGCTGTTTGGTCCGCATACATTACTTTTGTACTCTGCATCACTTGTGCAATAGGTCCAAAACGCTCAGCCTCTTCCTCACTGCTTTCATCTGATTCTATTAGAATGTCCGTAATAACAACGTCTGCTCCTGCCTCTGCTAACGCAAGTGCATCTGCACGGCCAAGACCTCTTGATGCTCCAGTCACAACCGCAACCTTACCTTTTAATAAATCATTCCAAGATGACATACGATCACACCTTTTTAATTAAATTCACTTAATAAATTGTGGCTTTTCTTTTTGGAAAAACGCTGCAAGACCAATACTTGGTTCATCCGTCATAAACGTTTCGCTAAACGCTTGAGCTTCAACCTCTAACCCCTCATTTAAAGAGCCTTCAGCGGCATTAATCGCCCGTTTAGCAAGACCCATAGCATGAACAGCGCCTTCAGATAATTGTTCTGCAAATGTAGTTACTTCAGCTTCAAAATGCTCTGGGTCTACTGCTTGATGAATTAAACCTATCTCCTCAGCTTCTTTTGCTGTTAATTTTTTCGCTTTGAAAATCAGCTCAGTCGCTTTGGCTCGACCCAGTAATTGAGTCATACGCTGTGTACCCCCTGCACCCGGAATAAGTCCAAGAGATAACTCGGTTAAACCAATCTTACCTTCTCCCATTAGCCTGAAATCACAAGCTAAAGCAAGTTCGCATCCACCGCCAAGCGCATATCCATTAATGGCAGCTATAACAGGCTTTGTCATATCCTGAAAACGCTGAAAACACGACTGCATTCTCGCACATTGTTGAGCTATGCCATTTTCTTCTTCTGTAAAATCATGCTCGCCTGAGATCATTCCTTTTAAATCGGCTCCTGCTAAAAAGGTTTTGGGATGATCCGAGGCCACTACGACGACTCGAACCTGATCATCAAAGCTTAATTCATCTACAGCAGCCTCCAAGTCTTGCATCAACTCTTCACCAATCGCGTTTGCAGGAGGATGGTTGATCCAAATCCATGCAACTCCTTGATCTCTTCTTTCGATATGAAGTGTTTGATAAGACACCTTATTCCTCCTCTACTTGTGCTAAACTTTTATGTTATAAGGTTCATATTGCCGTCTTGCAATCACTAAATGCTGCACCTCATTTGTGCCTTCAAAAATGTCAAATACTTTCACATCACGATATAATTTTTCAACGATGTGACCATCTAATCCAAGAGGACCAAGTAATTCTAAACACTTTGAGCAAACCTCTAAAGACATCTGACCTGAATAAGCTTTACACATAGCCGCTTCTTTGGCATTAGCCATTCCTAAATCAGCCTTCCACGCAGCTTCCCAGGTCAACAAGCGAGCAGCTGCAATATCCTGCTCTGCTTCAGCTAATAGTTCTGTAGCTAAATGATACAATTTACCGTGCTTAGGAAACTCGCGTTTGACTAAATCTAGAGTATATTCATACGCTGCACGCGCAATTCCAATAGCCATAGAAGCAACAATCGGCCTTGTGCTATCAAATGTTTTCATAGCCACTTGAAATCCCGATGGCTTAGAACCACTTACTTGATATAGCTCTTCTCCACCAAGTAAGTTTTCATCTGGAACAAAACAGTCTTCAAATAATAATTCAGCTGTCTCATTAGCACGAAGCCCCATTTTCTTAACTAGCTTTGTGCAACTAAACCCTGGCGTTCCTTTCTCAACGACAAAAGCGCGTTGTCCAGCTCTACCTAAAGAAGGGTCAACCGTTGCGAACACAACTACCCACGATGCTCTTCCGCCATTGGTGATAAATATTTTTTGACCACTCAGTATATAACCGCCTTCTACTTTTTTCGCCGTTGTTCGAATTCCTGAAGCGTCAGAACCTGCATCAGGTTCAGTTAAAGCATAAGCACCCCAACGCGGCTGGTCTTTTTTAAAAATAGTAAGGAATCTCTCTTTTTGCTCAGGAGTCCCGCTACTTTCAATAGGTGGGCCGCCTAATCCAGCACCAGGAAGGGACAAAGTTACAGCGGGGTCTCCCCACGCCATTTCCTCAGTGGCCAGCACTCCCATTCGGTTACCTTCTCGTTCCTTTTTGGGTCCTTGAGATTTTTGATCACTACTAAAGGATGAGGTATTTAAATGAATCCCCATTTTATTAACTTGTTCGAGCCAATCATCAGGAACTCTTTCTAAACGGTCTGCTTCCATCGCAATGGGCCTCATTTCATGCTCTGCAAACCAATGGGTCATCTCCTTAATTTGTTTTTGCTGCTCGGATAATTCAAACGAAATCATAAGCTTTAACCACCTTACTTTCCTTAGCGCCGACAATCTTCTTTCCCCACCTGTGGAGGTAATCTAGCTCTCTACCATATAGCGCAACTTGTGTTTGGGCATCGCGCATCCATTTTTCAACCGGGAATTCTTGTATAAATCCATGCCCACCTAACAACTGCACAGCTGAATCTGTGACATAACGTAATGACTTGTGGGCACGGTAGATCGCTCTTAATGCTAGACCTTCGGCATCCTCCGACTCTTGATCAGCTTTAACCGCAGCCTCCCACAATAGGTGATTGGCAACCCTCGTTTCAATCGCCATCTTCGCAATTCTAAAGGACACACCTTGAAACTTAGCAATTTCTTGCCCGAACGCTTTACGGTTTGCCGTATATTCTGTTGCATAATCAAGTGCTGCTTCCATTAGCCCGACTTCTTTGGCTGCTTGAAGAATTTGTATTCTCATCAACGCTTTCTTGATTAATTGATCCGCTTCAATCCCTTCAGCTAACACTTGATGATGTGAAACAAATTCTTTCTCCATTTTCACACGACCAATTCCAGCAGTTAGAAGGCCTAACCGATAATCTCCTTCTTCAACAGACCAACTATTTGTTTCATCAACTAATAAAACAACTTTATTTCCACGATCATCGCTGCCACAGACTACCATTTGATCCGCTTGTTTGGCTAAACGGACGGGCTCTGATTCCCCATTTAGCACATATCCATCATCTTTTTTTGTAATGGTTAATGGCTTATTCCAGTTCTCTTCAGGAATGTTGATAAACGCAACGACTTGATTTCGTAATTTAACTTTCAGATCACCTTGATAAACTCTAAAAACAGAAGCTGCATCGCCACAATCTGGCATACCTTGCATAACTCCAAGGTCTCCATAGGTAAGACCTTGGAGAATTTGCACTTGCGTCATAAGAGGAAGCTCTAACCCCTCCAAACTTTCAGGTAATTCAAGTGATAAAAAACCTAAATCTTTCATCTCATGAATTAAGTCAGAACTAACCTGTTTCGAATCTTCCATTTCTTTAGCTTGCGGTCTAATTTGTTCTTCAGCTAGTTTTCTAGCCACTTTAAAGAAAGCGGTTTCATCTTCTGATGGACGAAATGATATCACTAAAGTTCCCCCTCAACTATTTCTTCTATGCCGATTGACGATACGTCGCTAAAATGTCTTGTAGCTTTAAAGCTAACCCCATATTGCCTTTGATTTTAAGTCTCCCGCTCATAAAAGCTTGAGTACCGTTTAAATTACCTTCAACCATTTTGATAAAGTCTTCTTGACTCATTTTAAGCGTACAGTCTGGATCTTCATCCTCTCCAACCGTTGCATATCCCTCATTACCTTTTAACACCAATTGATATGCTTCACCATCTAAATAAAACTGATAAACCGCCTCTACACCTTTTGCACGGCTCGGATCTTCATTTAATGCTGCGTCAATTTCTTGAAAAACTGCCTTCAACTCAGACATCTAAATTCCTCCTTAAATGTTTTGTGTTAATGTTCTAATTTCATACTATTCTGAATCAATTTCAAATAAAATTCCGTAATATGTCGGGTTTCTAATGAAGTTTTCTGTAAGTCATACGAGTTTTGTATATAAGAAAAGCGCAGTCTGCGATTATTAATTAACCGCGGGCTGCGCTTGAATAACGTTTATTTTACACTCGTTCTTGATAACAAGATCTAACAAAATTAATACGAGAAAAGGAACCGAACGTAAAAATCTCTAAATTCACTCTACCAGGAAACAATTCCTTAACGATTTCTTGATCCGAATAACCTAAATCGTGTAATTGCTTCACCTTAAATTTGGTTTCCTTTAGGTAATTAAGTTTTTCCTTAAGCATTTCGCGTCCGTGATTAACCGCTCCTTGATGACCACAAAATACTTTTGTAAAATTTAATTGCAGGAGTGACTCTATAGCATCAATGTATTCTGTAATAGATTCACCTTGTAAAGACACTTTAGGGTGCGGTGTCACATATAAATCACCCGTAAAAAGCCACCCTTCATTTTGCTCATATAAGCACACATGATCGTAAGTATGACCAAGCGTTTCGATTGGCTGAAATGTAAAATTCGAGGTATTGATAACCTTTGGGTAAGCCTTAATCAAACTCTTTTGTTCTTGCTTGAAAACCTTTTTATACCAAGAATGATTAATGTCTTTTGTTATTAAAGACATCATATTAGGGTGACAATAGATGGTCGATTGTTGATAAAAAGCCAGCCAAGGTACCATTCCAACATGATCAGTGTGGTGATGAGTCAGAGCTACCTGTTTTGGCTTAATAGATTTAAAAAAAGGTATGAGAGAGTAACGATTAATCTTAGGGCCAGTATCAATTAATAACCCGTCAATATAATATAGATATACCGACATTTTCCTATAAAACGGGTTAACGGGAATTTCTTTTACCATCACATTGGTTTGACTCATGTTCATCTCACCCTTGACCATATTACTTATTATTTAATCCTATAAATGGGTTATTGGCTACCCCGACAAATGAAGGGGTGAAAATAATTTCCTTACCATAGCCCAGCTCAAATATTATTCATTTGGTTCACCTTCATCATCCACTTTTTGAAATAACACCTCTGGAATCATTTCGAAGCCTTCAATAACGGTGTTCTCCTCCACTTCAAGCATTAGGCAAACTTTCCCGTTCACTTGAACCTGTCTGACATATTTTAAATCTTGTGGGCCAACTGATATATCAGCAATTTTCGTTTTAATTTTGATCGACTTTTTATTATATTTTGGAACGATACTACTCGCCTTAAACTCATATTGTTCATCATCAATAACTGTTTTAAAAGCCGTTTGAACTTTTTCCTGGTCAACGTCTTTTACTCCGCTTCTTTTGAGCACATGTTCAACATCTTTATAGTCGAGCTTAGGAGGCTCTTCTTCTTCATGATTTTCCATGACGTGATGAATCTCTTCATATACATTTGAGAGAGTGGAAGTGTTGATTTGGTCACCCGTTACTTTTTTCACCACTTCCTCAAAGACCACTTTGTCTTCCTGAGCCGTCATGATCTCCTCAGCATTTAACACCTCTTCTATGAAATGATAATCAAGCTCGTTTGCTTTACCTGTTGAATAAAGGACATGATTCACATCCGAAGCCTGATCTGTCACCGACGGAAACATGAATCCTGAAACGGGCTTTTTCAGATTAATAATTGGATCAACAACGATATTATACTTGAACTCTTTCTCGATATAATCAAATAACAATTCTTTCTTCGGATCCTGCGTTTTATTAATGCTACATAAAATAAATGGGTGTGAGTAAACCGTGTCTCGGTCACTTTCATCCCCCTCGTCGCTTTGATTCTTCATCGGAATTCTCACATCTCCTCTTACAAAGGTGAGGACAAGATCCATTTCGTACTGCTTATCTTTAAGCATTTTTTCAACTAACTGCATCATGTGGTTCGTCCACTCATCCGTATTTTGACTTAATAAACCTTGATGAAGAATCATTTGGCTATTATGTTCTGATTCACGATTAAACTTCAGTTCGAATAGCTTCTCATCTAATTGTCCTGTTAAAACCTTTTTAAAGTTGTTTAAAAACAATTCTTTCTGTTCGTCTTCTAACATTTCAAAAGGTAGACTTTGAGCATGATAGATTTCGCTTGATTCTTTCATTATGTACACGTTAAAAATTTCACTAATATTAAGTAGGTCATTGTCTAATTTAAATTGTTTACGGATATTTGCGATATCTTTCTTATTCAATTGATTCACTCCTATGATGTAAAAGTCATACCGCTTTATTTTATCATAGAATACAGTTGAATTAGTTAGTCATAAAATATGAATTTTGGATTAGGTGATTGTTTTTCTAGTAAAGTGCAGAGATTTTCTAGAAAAATAAGACACTCTTCACGTTTATAAGTATTCACACAATAAAAAACGCCCTTAAGTCAGGCGTTTAAGTACAGTCATTTAATTCTTCGTATTTCGAGCAGTTGATTTGGCCTTTCCTCTTCTCTGTTCGTCTGGACGTTTACCTTCACCGTTTCGCTTAACTTTCGGCGCTTTTGAATCCTTTGTCATATCCATCCCTCCAATCAGTTATTATCGTAACCGTATAAGGAAGGATTATGTACGTTTACTGGTTCTTCTTTTATAGGTGATGCTTTAACTTGTTTTAACGTTGCCACGATGAGAAAACTAACAATGACTAACAACAACCATGAGCTCACCTTACCTAAATGAACAAGACTCCAGGCTTCCGTTTGATTTGGGTATTCCCAAGCACCGAAGAATGTTGCGATGTTCTCAGCAATCCATATAAAAAAGCCGATTAGAACGAACGAAAGCGAAAGTGGCATACGGTAAATTTTTTGACCCACTTTATAGTTCACCCACGACTTCCAGAAAATAATAATCACTAAAGCTGATAACCACCAGCGAACATCGACCCAATAATGGTGAGTGAAAAAATTTAAATAAATGGCAGCTGCAAGTGGTACGACTAAATATTGCGAGGGCCACTGTACTAACTTCACATCTAGCCTTCGCCAAGCTTGACATAGATAGCTCGCAACACTTGCGTACATAAAACCGCTGTATAACGGCACCCCAAAAAACTTTGAATAAGCCTCTTCAGGATACGACCAAGAGCCCATGTGGACTTTGTAAATTTCTAAAGCTAAACCAATTATGTGAAACAGGGTGATTACCTTGAGTTCATCCTTTGTCTCAAGGCCTGATTTGAGCATCCACCATTGCATGAGCAAACAAATAATTAATAGCCAATCGTAACGAGACATTTGTGGCATCGGAATAAACTTTGTGAGCGCTAAAGAAGCAAAGATGACAATAGGAAACAGACACGATAAAGCTTGAGCCCAGCCAAAACGAACGAGCTGCTCTAATGACCTCATTAAATATGCCTCCCAAAATAACATTTGTTATTTTGATTATAAATAATTATTTATCGAAATTCAATAAATAATTATTGATTGATTAATAAAAAAGACTCTCACTTATTCAGTAAGAGCCTCTGATGACATATAAATTAACCTTGATCAATTTTCATTCCGATAAATTTCATCTCGGTCATATCTTCTATTGCGTATTTAACACCTTCTCTTCCTACACCACTTTGCTTCACTCCGCCATATGGGTGGTTATCCTGTCTGTAAGTTGAAATTTCATTAATCCATACCCCGCCCATCTCGAGCCTGTCTGCTACTCGCATGGCACGATTAATATCCTTTGTAAACACTCCTGCCTGAAGTCCATAAATCGAATCATTTGAACGTTGAACCGCTTCTTCCTCTGTGTGGAAAGGAATGACTGACACAATTGGAGCAAAAACTTCTTCGGCGATGATTTTCATATTCTTTTTCACGTTCGTCATAATGGTTGGCATTAATATCGTCGATTCACGCTCACCACCTACTTTGACCTCGGCTCCATTTTGAACGGCATCATCAATCCATTGTTTGGCACGTTTTGCTTCATCTTCGTTAATCATTGGCCCAATATCGGTATCTTCTTTAATCGGATCGCCTATTTGAAGTACTTCTGTTTTTTGAACATAATTGGATAGAAACTCATCATATACATCATTTTGCACATATATTCTTTGAGCTGAGATACAAACTTGCCCAGAAAATGCGAAAGCACCTTTCACTAATTCCGTTGTTGCCTGTTCGAGATCAGCATCGTTAAACACTATATTAGGGGAATTAGACCCAAGCTCTAATGTCACCTTTTTAAATCCTGCATTTTCCATAATATTTTTTCCGACTGGTAAACTGCCTGTAAAGCTGATTTTATGAACCTTGTCATGTTCTACTAATGGGGCACCTACTTCTTCACCAGAACCAATGACTAAATTAATAAAACCTGCTGGAAGCCCCGCTTCTTCAAAGAGTTTTACTAACATATAAGCTGACACAGGCGTTTTCTCTGCTGGTTTAAACACAACCGTGTTCCCAGCAGCAATCGCAGGAGCAAGTTTATGAAGTGATAAATTTAGCGGGAAATTAAACGGGGTGATCGCACCAACAACCCCTAATGGTTCCCGCTTGACGAAACCCATGCGATGCTGACCACCAATTGCCGCATCCATCGGAATCACTTCGCCTGTAATGTGTTTAGCACCTTCCGAGGCAAAGCGCAGTACTTGCATTGCTCGTTCCACTTCGCCCCGGCTATATTTAATCGGCTTTCCTGCTTCCTTACTAATGACTTCTGCAAACTCTTCACTTCTCTCAATTAGGAGATCCGCCGTTTTCCTTAAAATATCAGCACGCTCGTGAGCAGGCATGGCCTTCATATCATGGTGGAATTTTTCATAACTATTTTCGATTGCCTCATTCAAATCGCTTTTGGTCGCAAGTTTAACTCCCGCAATCTTTTCTTGATTATAAGGATTTAAAACGTCAAGCGTCTCTCGGCCTTCGTCTAACCGCTCCCTGCCGTTAATGATTGACCCTATTTTCACTATTTAAAACCTCCTTATCTAACAAATTAGATTTCCTAACTTTTCCGTTAGCTTCATATTTTCTTTATAATCAACTGGGCAGTCGATTAATACGGGCTTATTCATGGAAATAGCTTGATCTAAGACTGACTTTAACTCTTCTGCTTTTTCAACTTTAAGTGCTTCAAAACCATATGATTTAGCTAAAAGTTTAAAATCAGGGTTTCCGAATTTAATATGGGATGAACGGTTAAACGCCTTCATTTGATGCCACTCGATTAATCCGTAACCTTCATCACGCCACAGCAATATCACAATCGGCAAATTTAAGCGTTTAGCCGTTTCTAATTCCATGCTCGTCATCTGAAAAGCTCCATCCCCGCAAACAGCCACAACCTGTTTATCTGGATAGACCATTTTCGCTGCAATGGCGCTTGGAACAGCAAATCCCATCGAGGCGAGTCCATTAGAAATTAAGCATGTATTCGGCTCATAGCAGTGATACATCCGCGCCATCCACATCTTATGAGCACCGACATCAGAGATGACGATGCTGTCTTCGTTAAGAACCGAACGGAGATCCGAAATGATTTTCTGAGGCTTAACGGGATAACCGGAATCTTCTTTAAATGAATCTAGTTCAGCTAGCGCTTTTTTTCTAACCTCATCGACCCAATCTAAATCGCGTTCTCGTTGTGATAGTGCACCTGTTAGATTTCGAATATTTTCTTTTAGGTTACCAACGACATTTAACTTTACTGGATAACAAGCATCCACTTCAGATTCTTTTGTATCAATGTGTAAAATAGGAACTTGTCCATCTGGATTCCAGTCCTTTGGGGAATATTCAGCCATATCAAACCCAATTGCTATGATTAAGTCCGACTCGGTAAAACCGCACGTAATGTAATCGTTACCGCCAATACCTGCCGTTAATAAGCTGTGCTTATCTGTCCATGGTATAGCACCTTTACCCATAAATGTATGAACAACCGGTAAGTTCGTTTTGACGACTAATTCCCTTAACTCATTCGTAGCTTTCCCTCTTGTGACACCATTACCAGCTAATATAATCGGTCGTTTTGCTTGATCAATAAGCTTAGCGGCTTCCTGAATAATCGGTTCATCTGCCTCTGACAGCTTATGCTCAGCTAAACTTAAAGGCGCCCCTGATGCCTCTTTGCTTGCCACATCTTCAGGCAGTTCAATATGCGTTGCACCAGTCTTTTCTTCTGTTGCGACTTTAAAAGCTTTTCGGACGACTTCAGGAACGACATCAGGTGATTTAATTTGTGCGTTCCACTTTGTTACTTCGCGGTAGACATCTTCCATATCATAATATTGATGAGACACTTTATGCTGACGTTCCAGCCCTGCTTGACCTGTAATTGCGACAATTGGACATAAATCCATATTGGCATTGGCAACACCAGTAAGTAAATTCGTTGCACCGGGCCCTAAAGTTGCAAGACAGACACCAGGTTTTCTAGTCAGTTTGCCATAAGTCCCTGCCATAAACGCCGCACTTGTTTCATGGCGGGTTACAATAAATTCAATTTTAGAATCGCGAAGAGCGTCCATCACATCAATGTTTTCTTCACCTGGTACACCAAAAATATACTCGACTCCTTCATGCTCTAAACATTTAACTAATAGTTCCGCTGCTTTCATGCACTCCATCCTTTCTACTTACGAAATATCATTGATATTCTTCGGTTGAACCATTGCGTGGTAAATATCATCTAGTGACCATGTACGGCCCTTCTCATCACGGTAAATGATATGGTCTCGTGTGAACTTGGTTGGCGAATCAATACCAGCTGCCGCCGCGACTCGGTACAGTCCCTTGCGCATTGAAATTAAGTAATTTGCCGTTCGCCATTTTTTCTCTTCAATGACAAGCCCCTTTTGTAAATCGGGATCTGTCGTTGCCACTCCTACTGGACAAGCATTTGACTGACATTGAAGCGCTTGAATACAACCAACTGTAATCATGAATGCTCTAGCAACGTTCACAAGGTCTGCCCCCATAGCAAGAGCAATGGCAATTCGGTCAGGTGAGAATAGCTTTCCAGATGCGATCAGCTTCAAGCGATCTCGTACCCCGTGCTTACGCAGAGCATGATCCACTAATGGTAATGCAGACTGAATGGGTAGCCCGACACTATCAGCAAGTTCCTGATATGACGCACCTGTACCACCTTCACCACCGTCAATTGTAATGAAGTCAGGTCCCTTTCCTGTTTCTTTAATGGCCATAGCTAGCTCTTCTGCTTCATGATGACTTCCAATCACAACTTTCATGCCAACGGGTTTTCCTGAGTGTTCCCGGATTTTTTCAATAAAATCAAATAGCGATGGTAAATCACTAAATTCACGAAAACGGTTTGGACTATCAATCGACTTAAACGGTTCGACCATTCTAATTCTTGCGATTTCTTCCGTTACTTTTTCCGCATCAATGTGACCACCTCTCGTTTTCGCCCCTTGTGCTAATTTAATTTCAAAGGCCTTCACTTCAGGGATTTCGCTTTTCTCTTTTAAGGCGTCCCAACTAAAATTCCCTTCACGGTCACGCACACCGAATAGGCCAGGCCCAATTTGCATGATTAAATCAACACCGCCTTTTAAGTGATAATCAGAAATCCCGCCCTCACCAGTGTTCATCCATGTCCCTTTTGCGATGCCTAATCCTTCCGAAAGTGCCGTAATGGCGCGATCACCTAAGGAGCCATAACTCATCGCCGACATTCCAATTTGGCCTTTAACAATAAACGGGTCTCTTGCATTCTCTCCGATTACGACCGCGTCATCATCTTCTAATAAATAGACTCCTGATTCATTCTCTTCAAGCTTTTCATCCCTCTGTCCAAATAACGGTTCATTGATAAGCAAGTAGCGATTCGTTGTTACTTTAGTTTGCCGGTCCATCTTTAACTCTTCCGTTAATTTCGGAAAAAGTGAATTACGAATATAAAAACCTGGCTCATTAAAATCACGCTGTGAGCCATAACCGATCACGTCACGCTTATATTTAGATTTTTTCACAATATGTTGAAAGTCCACTCGAGTAAAAGGCTTGCCTTCATTATCACTATCAAATAAGTACTGCCTTAATTCTGGACCGATATTTTCAAAGAAATAACGAGCCCTTCCGATTAGAGGGTAATTTCTAAGAATCGGATGCTGCTTCTGTTTTTTATCAATCGTAAATAAATAAAAAGCAGATATTATGAGAGCTAAAATAACAAGCGTACAAAAAATAAAACCTATTACGGTCATGACATTAGCAAGATTCATTACGGCGCCTCCCTTGAAATTGCTAAGTTTAGTTTGACCTTTTTCAAATTAATTATGAAAGATGCTAAACTAAAACAGATACTAAAATGGAATGAGGAGTTAAGATGAAGATTAAGGGGCAATCGGTATACTTAAGACCAATTCGTGATGAGGATATTGATAGTATTTATATGGGGTGCCAGGATGAAGAGATTTTGTATATGACGGGAACTCATCAAAGGTTTACACGTGATAACATTGTGAATAGCTATAAACAATTTAAACAAGATTCCTCCCGTTATGACTTTGCGATTTGTTTAATTGAAAATGATGAGGTTATTGGTGATTTAGCGATCTTAGACATTGACCAAAATAATTATAAAGCAGGATTTAGAATTTCGTTACATAGCCAAAACAAATTAGGAAAAGGTTACGGGACAGAGGCTATCAGGCTTGCACAACGATTTACGTTTGAAGAGCTTAAGCTAAATCGCTTAGAATTAGAAGTTTACTCGCATAACGTTCGGGGGATTAAAGCTTATGAGAAAGCTGGGTTTAAGGTCGAAGGAAGATTAAGACAATCTCTTTATATGAAGCAGCAATACTTCGATGAAATTTTGATGGGAATGCTGAGAGAGGAATATGACCGATTAGATAATAAATCCGAAAATTAGATAATAAACCGTTATTAAAAAAATACCCGGACGTGAAGAATCACGTCCGGAAATTCTTAGGCAGCGTTATCAAGACACTACATTAGCTATTTTATTGTTTGAAACAGGTTGTTCTTCTTCTGCCTTCACAAATTGACCCGACCCAATCCATGCTGCTAGCGCAAAGATCAGATAAATCGCCTGGGTCGCATTCGCACCTTGAAGCAGAACGTGAAGCCCCATACCAAGTCCTAAAGATGGAATGACGATTAAAAAAGTTCTAAAGATTCGCTCGAACCCTTTATGAAGTGGTAATGGCCAAATTTTTGAAAAACAAACCCCTAATGCCACTCCTAAACTCGAAACAACTAACAGCTGCATTAGTATTAGTGGCGTTGGAAACGGCCATTCCATAATATAGTGGCCAGAGAGATAGAATATCTCAAGAAATAATGTTATTCCAATCGCCCGTTGCACCGTTTTCATATTCATCCAAGGACTTAATAAATAAACAAGTATCGCTAAACAACCAAATATGAGTGTCCAATTCATCACGCTACCCCTTTCATGTTTCTAAAATTTTTTTAGCTCGCATCCTCGTCAATCTCTGGAGCCCTAACATTTTCAATAAGCTCTTGAATTTCTTGAGGTGGCTCTGTTGTCATTCGTGACACAATAAAGCTCACGATAAAGTTTAATAACATCCCGACAACACCGACACCTTGAGCATTAATGCCAAAGAAACTATCGATCAGTGGTCCTTCTGTTCCAAAAATGGATTCTGATAAAATAGTTCCAATCATAAACAGCGTAAAGATTAAACCAGTTAAGATCCCTGCAATCGCGCCTTCCTTATTCATCCGTTTATCAAAAATCCCAAGCAAAATGACTGGGAATAAACTGGCTGCCCCAAGTCCAAAGGCAAGTGCCACCACTTCACCTGCGAATCCTGGAGGGTTTATCCCAACATAGGCTGCAACGAGTAAAGCGATTAATAACGTGATCCGTCCGACACGTAATCTTTGAGACTCGCTTGCTGTTTTATTAAAAATTCGGAAGTAAATATCATGCGAAACGGCACTGGTCATCGTAATCAGTAACCCTGACGCGGTTGATAAGGCGGCTGCAAGTCCACCTGCTGCCACCAGAGCGATGATAAATGGCGCAAGGTTCGCAACTTCTGGTGTGGATAACACGATAATGTCTCCATCAATCATCACTTCATTATCGTCACCAGCCGTATAATTGATATTGCCATCTCCATTTTTATCATCAAACTGAAGTAAACCTGTTGTCTCCCATTTGTTCACCCATTCGATGTCTTGAACTTCCTCAACTGGCTTATCCGCAATCGTATCAATTAAGTTATACTTTGCGAATGCCCCAACTGCTGGTGCTGTTAAGTATAATAGTCCAATAAAGATAATCGCCCAAACAGCAGACCACCTAGCAGCACGTACACTTTTAACCGTATAAAAACGAACAATGACGTGAGGTAAACCTGCCGTACCAGCCATAAGAGCCAGCGTCATCATGAACACGTTTAACATCGACAAGTTCGTAAATGGGGCCATATATTCCGTCATACCAAGGTCAATTTGAATTTGGCTTAAGCGATCTACAATATCACTCGTAATAAAGCTTAACTGCGGTACAGGATTCCCTGTTAACTGAGCTGAAATCGCAAAGGCCGGGATTAAGAATGCGATAATGATAACGAAATATTGAACTGCCTGAGTCCAAGTAACACCTTTCATTCCGCCGAGTAATGCGAAGAAACCAACAATCGCCATCCCGATTAATACACCGACAACAATGTCGACTTGTAAGTACCGGCTAAAGACAATGCCAACACCGCGCATTTGCCCTGAAATATAGGTTAACGAAATGAAAATCGTCGCAATCGCCGCAACAGCTCGGGCACTGCTTGAGTAGAACCGATCCCCAATAAAGTCAGGAACCGTAAACTTACCAAACTTACGTAAATAAGGTGCCAGTAGTAACGCTAATAAGACGTAACCACCTGTCCATCCCATTAAGTAAATCGTTCCATCATATCCTAAGAAAGCAACAAGACCTGCCATCGAAATAAAGGATGCTGCCGACATCCAGTCAGCTGCGATCGCTGCCCCGTTTGCGACGGTCGGAACGTTCTGACCAGCCACGTAGAAGCTCGATGTATCCTTAACACGTGACCACCAGCCGATTCCTGTATAAATAATAAACGTAATAACCACTAACGTAATCGTAATCGCTTCAACACTCAACTTTATCCCTCCCTATCTGCTTTAAGTAATTTGGCATATTCACGGTCTAGCCGGTCCATCCTGATGGCGTAAGTTAAAATAAGTAAGAAAAAGACGATAATCGCACCTTGGTGTGCAATCCAAAATGCAAAGGAAACACCAAATAACTGAATATTAGATAACGGTTCTGCGAAAAGAATAGCACCGCCATAAGCAACGACTGCCCAAATGACAAGTAAACCTAAAATAAACCGAATATTTTTCTTCCAATACCACTTCTGTCTCTCATCGAGCTGCTTCTTTTGTTCCAACTTCCTCACCCTTTCATTAAGTAATTGGTAGAGTATTCGATTTAGAAAACGCTTTCATTTTATTGGAAACAAAAAATACTGAATACTCTAACTTTTGTATTCAGTATATTAAAATCTTCGAATATTCTATTGTAGACAAACCTAAAATGTAGAAATTCTTGTCTGAAATGTAGAATGATTGGTTTTAAATGTTTAAAAGGAAGTTGGGCTCTATAAAAGTTAATTAACTCATGAATCCCTATTTTAATTTAACATAATATCACAATAACTTATCAGACAAAATATAATAGCGACCAACTTATTGATTGCCTTGTTAAACTAACGCCCATTTTGTTCAGGTACAACCCTTCACAAACAATATATAATTACTCTTTCCAATCGCTTGGGATTTTTACAATAACAAAATTTACTGTCCACATTTCTGTTGTTGCAATTAGAGTATTATCACCTTTTTCAAAAAAGTAGCCACTTCCTTCTTGTTGTTTAAAATGCCACCCATTCTTGCTAATCAAATTCTTTAAATTGTCGTGTGCCTTTCCTTGTTCCATTGGTGTGATATACCACTCATAACCATTTTCTTCAGCTATTTTCACAATATCTTCTGATGTATCATTTAAAGATTCTAAAACTTCCCTTTTACTCACAGAATCAATAGGTAATGTAGGATAATAGAATTTACTATCGAAAGCGACAACACCTAAGATTACAGTTAACACTCCAATAAATATTAGCCATCTTTTCATCTAATTCCCCCACATACCTTACATCCTATTGTAGAAAACTGCCCCGTTAGTCCAAAACCTTTTAGTTCAATGTTAACATAATATTCCAATAATATATTAGACAAGATAGAAAAGCGCACAATTTGTAGATCGCCTTCTACAACTAACGCCCCCAGTTAATTGATTATTCATCGTTCCTATTCAATAACAAGTACAAAATTACCACCAATATTATAAAGTTAGCAATTTGAAACATTCCTGAGAGGTCTGCGGAATGAAAAACCATATCAACTAGTGGTACTTGATACAAAATGAACCCTAAAATTAATGAAACTATAACAACTAAAAAAGTATATAACATACAAACTCCCCCTTAAATCATAAATTATTTTTATTAAACTCTTCTGTCCCGTTAGTTGATCAACACGAGATTCACTTGTTCAACTAACGCCCCCAAATAGTTGAAGAATAACTAAAATAGCTCCTTATGGTTTAACCATTCTTTTATATCCTCATCACCCTGCACAGATAATAAACGATACAAGAACCGATAAGGTGTTCTCACCTTTGATAAATCTGGTAATTCTAAAACTTTTTCATAACCAACTTTAAAATCTAAAGCTGATTTTTCATCTAGAACATACTCAAGACCTATAAAGTCAAATTCTCTAGGAGCCACAACATAAGCTTCTGTATCAACCAGACCAGTTATAACTTCACCATCAGATAAAAACTGTGTAGGGTCTATATCAACTAGAACAAATGAAGAATATTCAGGACTTGGAATATCTTCTAATAAGTTCTTAATTTCAACTAGCTTATCCTTAATATCTTTTTCTTCTGTATAGAACCTGGAAACTAATTCAGTCATTGTATTATTTAAATGTTGATTGAAATCTTCCAATTGAATTTTAAACTTTCCAGATGGGGACCCAACGTAGTTTTTTCTATACTTATGTATTTCTGCCAATCCCTCTCCTAAACTTTGCAAAACAGAAGATGGTTGCTCAACAAATGAATTTACAACTTCACCTGGTAATTTTTCAACAACCACAAATTCCCTCGAAAGGCTCTTTTCTTTATTTAATACTCTAGGAACTGGCATAGAGGTTATGTTACTTAATGTGTTGTTAACGTTTTCAAGTTCAAAAACATGCCTTGGATCAATACCAAAGATGTTTTTGCATCCCCACCAAAAATCATTGTTAGGCTCTTCCATCATTCGGGACGTACGTACTACAACCTCTTTGTATTCTGTATTTATCAACCATACGTCACTAGCGTGGTCTTCATAACCTGGATTTAATATCTGAACTTCTATAACCTTTTCATCAAACAAAAAACTAAAATCCATAATTTAGTCTCTCTTTCATTGAAATAGTCCTATAAGCTTACTCAACTAACGCCCCATTGAGTTTAAGTACATTTGTTCACAAACTTAAAGTTTTTAAGAGTGCCAGTTTTCTTTCTCTCAGTTATTTTTTGGCGTATAAGTTTAAATGCCGATACAAATAATACCCCTATAACAAATTAGGAGGTTAATAAAATGGAAGAAGCGCCTACAAGTAATAATGCTATGAACACAAGTAATAATGGAATGAGTACACCCAATAAGATAAACATTACAGGTCTTGGTGTTGGAGCAATTGTACTAACCACTGTTTATACGGCGGTTCTGGCTTCGCAGTTAATGGCTACCAAGCATAAAGTCGACTACCTTTATTACAAAGAATTAACACAAAATAAATAGCTAAATTATAGACGGTGCTTTTTTCACCGTCTTTTATTTACTAACCTGCCCTGTTACTTTAAAGTACAAAACTTCACAAACTTTTTCTGATTATTAGCCTTTTCACTCTATCAATTATAAAATCAAATTCATTAATTCTAGTTTTGATGGATGCCCCACTTTGACTACCCATATACCGAATTCTATATACTTTGCAGCACTTCAAAAAAGGCTTTCGCTGCTGTTCGGCTAACGGGGATAGTCGATCTATTTGTATCACGAATAATGATGTTGTATGCCCCATTAAACCAAGGTGTGATTTCTTCGATCGCATCTAAATTGACTAAGTAACTTCGGTGCGGCCGGTAAAATGGATATGACTCTAATTTTTCTTCCAGTTCCTTTAACGTCATTTTTGTTTTGACGACATCATTTTTTAAGGTATAAATCTTAAGTGTTCGATCAATTCGTTCGACATACCCGATATCAAGTGGGTTTAACACGACCATTTTTTCATCTGTTGAAATAACTAACTTATCAAGCTTTTGTTTGGGCTCAGATTTCGGATTATGTAAGGCGCGTCTGACCCTCTGCATGGTTTCAGAAAACCGCTCTTGGTCAAATGGTTTAAGTAAATAATCAGTAGCCTGCAGTTCAAAGGCTTGTACCGCGTAATGGTCATATGCCGTTGTAAAGACGATCAGTGGCTGCTTTAGCGGATTTGCTTTCCGAATCGTTTCAGCGACTTCAATCCCATTCATACCAGGCATGTGTATATCTAAAAATAACACGTCAGGTGCATAATCTTGGTAATGCTGGATTAACTCATCCCCATTTTTCGAACTGGGACAAAGCACAACATCCTGTTCATTTTCTAAAAGATAACTTAACTCATCTCTCGCTAACTGTTCATCTTCTGCAATTAACACATGTATGCTCAATGAACTTCACGCTCCTTTCTAACTGCTTTAGCATATTCCTCAATTGGAATCGTAAATGACACCGAGCTACCTTCTTGTAAATTACGGAACGTTAACTGACTTTCATCACCAAGCAGCCCCTTCAGTCGTTCGTTCACGTTATATAAAGCCGTCCCATTGCCAGTTCGATCTGAATATGGTTGTTGACCGATCGTTTTAAGTAAGGATTCAGGAAACCCAATCCCATTGTCCGTTACCTCAATTGTGATTCCATCTAAAGTTCGTCCAATATGAATGTCGATCACACCTTCGTATGTCACTTCTTTTAGTCCGTGCTGAATGCAGTTTTCAACCAGTGGCTGCAAGGTTGCAGAAGGGATTAACACATCCATAATACTCTCATCTATATTCTTCATAATTTTTAACCGATCAGGAAAACGAGCTTTTACAATATCTAAATAGGCATTTACATGATCCAATTCCTCTTTTAGCGGAATAAGTGATTTACTTGCGATATTAAGGTTAGCTCGCATATATTGACTAAATCTTACGAGAATGCGGCGAGCTTCCTCATGATCCACCCTCATTAACGAGTGAATTAAATTAAACGTATTAAATAAAAAATGCGGATTGATTTGCGCCTGAAGATTTCTAATTTCAGCCTCTTTTAATAACTCTTTCATTCTCTCAGCTTCAAACCCGCTAAGCTGATTAGAAATAATTGTTCCGAGACCTCTTGCCAGCTCCACTTCAACTGCGCGGATTTGCTGGGAGTGTTTAAAATATAAATTAATTAAGCCAATCACTTCTCTCGAGCGATAGATTGGAACCATAATAGCCGTCTGAAGCGGACAGGACTCGTGTAGACACTGAAGCTCACTTTGGTTATAAGCAACCTGAATTTCACCTGTATTTAACGCAATTTGTGACAGCCGCATCTTAATCGGATCTCCAACTTGGTGATGGTCCTCCCCTTCACCGACAAAACTTAGCACCTTATGCTGGTCGGCAATCGCAATCGCTGCGGCATCTAATTCTTCATATAGTAAATCAGCCATCGCTGTCGCGTTACGGTCTAGTGTCGCATCTTTTAAATGCGGAAGAGTTTTCTCCGCAATTGATAGCGCCCGGTTTGTCTCGAGCGCCGCTTCACGCTCCGTTTCTTTTAAAGCTGAACGAATCATCATCGTAATAATCGCAAGGGCAATCGCATTCGTAATGACGAGCGGTATGCCTATATGATTGACAATCTCGATTCCCGCCTGTTGATCCGGAATAAACATGAGAATCATGCCCATGTACAAGACAGGAGGGAACATCCCAATAAACAGCGCCTTTACTGGAGCTATGACTCTTTCATCTGAGAAAAACTGACCCGTCCATCCCGTGATCAGCCCAGCAAAAGGATTGATCAAACTATTGGCAACCCACGCACCTCCGCCAATATAAGCCATGTATAAACCGACTATTAAACCAGATCCTAGGCCCACATACGGACCACCAAGAAGCCCCGCAATCATCACGATGACCATTCCAGAACCAATTAAAATTTCATGATCGCTTACCGTTAGCTTCCATGAATCTATGACTAACGTCTCTTGATCTATAATCACTCCTGTGTGCGCACCTAAGATGCCCATCACACCAAAAATAAGGGCATGATAAAAGACGGTGTCCCAAGCTATGTCACGATCCAATAACGACCGGAATCCTGGAATTTGCGTCAACATAAACGCCACTAACAATAGAAGCCCAATCCGTTCAAGTAAAATGACCATTAGCTCAATCATGCGGCGAAACCTCCCGCTGGCCAGTGTGCACACGTACCATAAAGGATTCATCTTGGTTGCTTGACTTTTGCTTCCCCCATAACGTACCGATGATTCCTCCTAAAAAGCCTAAAGGAACTGAAAAAATCGCAGGGTTACTTAACGCCAAAACACCCACACCTTCAGAACCGAGGAGAATAAATAAAATTGCTGAAGTAAATCCCGTTAATAACGTCGAATAAGCCCCAATAACATTAAAACGCTTCCAATAAAACGTTAAAATAAGTAACGGAAACATACTAGATGCCGCAATCGCAAACGTCATCGAGACTAAGAAAGCTACGTTCACACCTTCCATCCCAACCGATAGAATAATAGAAATGAGTCCGATGGCGACAGCGATACGACGAGCAACTCGTAACTGTTCCTTCTCACCTGTCTGCCCCCTTTTCCAAATATGATGATAAAGATCATAAGAAAAAGCCGATGTCGCTGCAAAAATAAGTCCCGTCACCACTGCGATAATCGTCGCAAATGCAACAGCCATCACAAACGCCACTAAAAAGTCCCCGCCTACAACTTCAGCAAGTAAAAGTGCCGCTAGATTTCCACTTGGATCAGAACTGGCTAATGTATCCCAACCTACAATCGCAATCGTTCCAACTCCTAATACAAGCGCCATTAAATAAAATAACCCAATTACCCAAGTGGCTGACATGGCAGACACACGAGCTTCCTTCGCATTTTTCACCGTTAAGAAACGCAGCAAAATATGAGGCAAGCCAGATGTGCCTAATATTAATGACAAGGTAAGGGAGACTTTTTCAATTGAATGATCAAATAAGTGACCAGGGTAAAAGAACGACTCACCATGAGGACTTTGAGTCTTGGCATCAAGAATTAACTTTGGTATATCCCAGTTCACCCATGATAGCAAAATCAACATGACGAGTAATGTTCCGCCCATCAGCAGCACCGTTTTAATGATCTGCACCCACGACGTTGCGACCATCCCGCCTGAAACGACGTATAAGGTCATTAAAATACCAATCACCCAGACAGAGGCCGCATAATCAACGCCTAACAATAACCTTACGAGAAGGCCTGATGCGACAAGCTGAGGAATCATATATAAAACGGATATAAGAATGCCGCTAATTGCGACCATTAACCGAATTCCGCGCTTCGGAAACCGCTCATACACCACATCCGCAACAGAATAGGTTCCAAGACGCTGCACAGGCTCTGCCACCCAAAGAAGCAAGACCACATACGAAATGAGAAAACCCGTTGCATATAAAAAGCCATCATACCCATAAAACGCAATTAACCCTGTAATCCCAAGAAAGGATGCCGCACTTATGTAATCCCCCGCAATGGCCAACCCATTTTGAAAACCTGTTAAACTACCAGAGACCACATAGAATTGATGAGTCGTCCGGCTACGCTCCGCCGCCCAGTGCGTAATGACTAATGTTCCGATTAAGATAATAGTAAAAAATACGAGATAGGTTACATTCATAACAAGACGCTCCTAATCCTTAGCTTGTCCACTTAAGGATTTGCGGTCAACGGATTTCATGTAATACGTATAAAACAGCCCAATGCCCCACGTTAAAACAAATATGAAAAAGACGTACCCCCAGGCTAAGGGCAAGAACATTGAATGCTCTTCAGGCAACATGCTAGATAATAGAAGCGGGAAAAATATATAGAAACTAATTAATAGAATAGAAATCGTAAGTAAGATGAGCACTTTTTGTTTGATTTGCTGTTGGATGGGGATCACTCCTAATTAAGATTAAACGTTTATTGTAACGTTATTATATAGGAGTTTTTATAATTGGGTCAATATTGCAAAAATTAGGCTAATCATCACAACCTATTTAAGACATGATGATTCCAAACTAAAACCCTTCAATATTAAAGGACAACATTGAAGGGCTATAAGAATCAAAAATTAATTATTCTTTTATTGTTATTTCTTTCTCAGCGATTCGATCTCCATCAGATTGTTCTTCTACAAGCTCCCCATTTAAATTTTCTCCGTTTTCTCCATATTTTTCTATAGCATCTGGCCAATTGGAAGAAGAGATACTAAACTTAAGAAGTAACTTATAATCTTTTAAACTTCCGTCCTTAGATTTATTTTTAAATATGACGTTAAAAGAACCATCTGGCTTTATAGTAACGAATTCAGACATACCACTTCTAGAACCACTTGGCTTATTTACTAAAACTCTTAGATCATTTCCTTCAATTAAATTACTGGTACCATTAATATACACGTAATTATCATCATAATCTAAATTTGCATCCATTCTAATATTTAGATCACCATAGTCATCAGGTTTATTGCGTGATGGGATAGGTATTTCTGCTTTAGATAAAGAACCGTCTTTGTTTCTTTCATGATACACTTCCACAAATGCTTCTTTATAATATTCATCAGAACCATACCCTTTACGTACAAATGGACCTTCTAACTTTTCTCCAAGTTCACCATAGACATCTTTAATATCACCATTACTTACACTTGGCTTAAATGTCATAGCAATTTTTAAATGATCCTTGTAATCTTCAGGAATTTCTTTTTCATATTTAAACGTCCCATCACTTTCAATTGAAGCATATCCTGATGTACCCATAAAAGTAACATCACCAATAGGTTTCTGAGCTATATGGATTCTAGCCCCTCCAGGTAGATTTGTTTTCCCAGCTATTTGTAGCTGATTGTCAAAAATCACCGTTTCCCCGACAATTTCTACATTAAGTTTGTCACCACTTGAAATTTCATACCCTGCCGCATCTGCTTTAAATTCTTCTGTCTCCTCTTCCTCATTCTCTGTTTCTTCATTCTCCTCTGCTTCTTCATTCTCCAAATTACTTTCCTCTGAAGTATTATTTTCCGCATTGTTTTCTTCTTGAGATACTTCAACTTCTTCTTCATTATCTTGACTTTCATCTACTTCATTATTAGTACAACCTACAATTACAATCATTAATAGAATAGTCAATGCTAAATAAGATTTTTTCATCATACATGTCCCCCTTTTAAAACAATTTTTGATTTTTAACCCATCAATTCAAATATATTACAAAAAAGGATTAATATATAATTATGATACAGTATAAGTTCTAGACAATGAATAGTACTTTCGACATGTCGCTGATACTATTTATTAATAAATATCGCTAATTAATACTTCAAGATAAATAGACATTAAAAAGATGACCCCGAACCATTATCGAGATCATCTATGTAATACTTAATTATGATGTATTAACTTGTTTCCCAAGCTCAGCTGCTAATCCAACGAAGAAAAGTTATTTGATCATAGAGATTGGCCCGTTGTTTGTCGTTCAATGCTTACCCTTCTTTTCTGTATTTCAATTAAAAATACAACTATGTTAGCAAAAACGAAGAAATTTAATCTGCAGAAGTCACTTATAACCTTTTATTTTAATATAAGGTCGAAGTAAATAACTGGCTATTTTTAACGGATCCATCTTGGTCGTTTGGAACACTTTTTCGGTTAAGTTACTTTGCATCGCATGAACGATTAGATCCAATTTTTTATTAGATAACTGCTCCATTGATCTTCTTAATATGAGAGAATCTTCATAACTTCTCCGTAGTGGTTTCATAAGTTCCTCATATTTTCCCAGACCACACAAATCATAAGCAGCATACACACCGCTTAAAATAGAAGCATACTGTCCAAACCCCATAAAAGGCATCATCGTCCCGAAGCAATTCCCAACGTAAAATGTATTGCCGATTCGAGCCGACCTACAAATCCCCATTGGATAACGGGTAATTTGAAATTGATCCGTAATACGTATTTTCTGATTAAACTCAGCACGCACCTTTTCGTAAAATAGGTCCCAAAGACTGTCAAGATTCACATTCGCATTTTCAGGCAAATCAGGAATAGCTAAAGAAATATTAGCTTCATGATCCGACAATGGAATAAAGTAACAATAACCAAAAGGAGCGATATCGTAATTAAGCCAAGCCTTCACTAGATACGGGTCAAAACTCCCCTCAATAATCGCACCTTTAATGGTGACGGTTAAATCTTCTCTATAGTTTTTTGTCTTCTTAGCGTACTCGCCATCTCCTGTTGCCATCACCACATGGGAATGCTTGCTTAGTAATTCTTCATAAGTGTACTCTGAATGATAATGAATGGTGGATTTAGTTTGCCGTGCAAGCTGTGAATCAAATGAATCTTGCTCTCTGCCCCGAATATTAGTAAACCCAAGTGGCCCTTCAATAACGGCTTTTTCATTTTTTGAAAAGATCTCCATGCTCTGTATATGAGAAGTAGGCTTTAAGTAAATGCCATATTCCTCAGACAACGTCTCAATACAATCATGTACCGGCCTCTCGAAAATAGACATCATCACCTCGCCATTTACAAACCGATCACCTACCTGGCTCCGTTTTTCATAGATGGTCGGAGTGATGCCGTTTTTTTCAAGAGTAATCGCACAAGCTAATCCAGAAAGTCCAGCCCCCATAATCACAACATCCATTTGATACGCACCACCTTAAGGATCTTCTAACTGTATAGTCTTTCCTGACTAAGGTGATACATGTATGTTGGATACTCTCAATTCTGAGTTAATGAATAAGCAAGATCATTATTAATTTTACATTTTACTTTTTTGGACCTAAATAACGCATAAAAAGTAAAGAATTTCATTAATAAAAGATGCACTACTTAACTAATCTTCTTTCCCACTAAAAGCACAAAAAAGCCCACAAACCTTGTAATAGAGTGACCCAATAATATGAGACAGGAAAAAACACCCCCTATGTCGTATGTAAAAGTATTCGACAATTTAGGAGGTGTTTTTCTTTATGGGTAAAAATCGAT
>NZ_JBHUMZ010000024.1:0-77087 GCF_042685285.1 Piscibacillus salipiscarius
AACGAATTAAATTAAAATTGGCTGGTTCAAGTCCAGTTCAATACCGAACTCAAACCAGCCAATCAGCTGTATAATTAAAACTCTAACTTTTGGGGGTCACCACCGTTAGGGACTTTTTTTAATTAGTCCACTAACTGGGGTTTAGTTCAATATCAGACTTCAGCATTTTTTGTTTATTCGTTTAATAACTGTTCAAATTCATTTAGTTTTTCTTCAAATACGTCAAGTGCTGCTAAAATAGGGGCTTTAGTTGTCATATCCACTCCAGCTTTTTTAAGAACATCAATTGGATCTTCACTGCTACCCGCTTTTAAGTAGTTCTTATAGCGTTCAACCGCAGAGTCGCCTTCTTCAAGGATTTTATGTGCTAATGCTGTTGCTGCTGAATAGCCCGTAGCATATTGATACACATAATACCCCATGTAGAAGTGAGGGATTCTAGCCCATTCTAATCCAATAGCTTCATCAACTTCGACACCTTCACCGAAGTATTTTTTGTTTAAATCATAATAAATTGATGTTAGTTTATCAGCTGTTAATGCTTCACCATTTTGATCACGTTTATGAATATCATGCTCAAACTCGGCAAACATCGTTTGACGATAAACCGTTGCACGGAAACCTTCTAAGAAATTATTTAAAAGATATAACTTTTTCTTTTTATCATCTAACGTCTTTAGCAAGTAATCATTTAATAATGCCTCATTCGCTGTTGAAGCAACCTCAGCAACAAAAATCGAGTAATCACCATAGCGAGGTGATTGGTTCTCGCGTGTATAATAACTGTGAAGTGAATGGCCTAACTCGTGAGCAAGCGTAAACATGTTATCAACGTTGTCTTGCCAATTCATTAAAATATAAGGATTTGTTAAATAGCTACCTGACGAATACGCGCCACTTCTTTTCCCTTTCGTTTCTAACCAGTCAATCCAACGCTCCTTATAAGCTTTCTGCAAAATGCCTGTGTAATCATCACCTAATGGAGCTAAACCTTTTAATACATAATCTTTAGCTTCATCAATACTTACAGAAATTTTCTCATCTACAAGCGGTGTATAGATATCATACATATGAAGTTCATCTAAGTCTAAAGCTTTCTTTTTAACCTCCATATAGCGATGTAAAACAGGAAGTCGTTCGTTGATTGCTTCAACTAAGTTGTCATAAACCTTTTCAGGAATATTGTTTTGATCTAATGCCGCTTCTCTAGCTGAATTATAATTTCTCGCCTTAGCAACAAAGTTATCTTTCTTTATCTGTCCAGATAGTGTAGCAGCAAATGTATTTCGGAACTGCCCAAACGTGTCATACATGGCATTAAACGCATTTTTACGCACGTTTTGGTCTTTAGAATCTAAGAAATCACGGTACCGACCATGTGACAACTGAACGTCTTTACCATCTTCATCTTTAATAGTTGGAAACTCAATATCCGCATTATTTAGCATACCGAATGCATTTGATGGTGCTGAAGTGACTTCCGAAACCTCCGCTAATAATGCCTCTTCTTTATCACTTAAAACATGTGGTCGAGATTTCATGATGTCACGTAATGTTTTTTCATAATGCGTTAATTCATTGTTTTGATTTAAAAAACCTTCAATTTCATCATCTGTCATTGATAAAATTTCTGGAGTCACAAAGCTAAAGGCGCTCAACATATGTGTTGCCAAACTTTGCGCTCTAGCATTTTGATCTTGATATTTACTGTTTGCCGTATCTTGATCTGAACGCATGTGAGCGTATACAAACAATTTTTCAAGACGAATTCGAATGTCATCCTCGAATTTTAATACGTTTAATAAGTTCTCAGGTGATTCTGCAATCTTCCCTTTATATTGTTCGATTTTAGGAAAATCTAACTTAAGCGCTTCAAATTCTTTCTCCCAATCATCATCCGTAGGGAAAATAGCTTCTAAATCCCAAGTTAATTCTTTAGGTACTTCATCTCTCGTTTTTAAACCTGTAGCCGTTTCTGTCACGGTATGTAACCTCCCCAATTAATTAGTCTTTCATATACATTCTATATAAAAATAACGATTCTGTAAAAATAAATGAAAAATATTATAAAAATTTAAATAACTTGTGTAATAATTCTTTATCACCTTCTAATGCACGATCTAACGATTGATAAAAAGTAAAACCTCTAATCTTTTCATACTTACTAGCTGAGTGTTTCTTCAAATACCCCAATTGACATAATAGGCTTAGATACTCGATTAAAGGATGCATACTTCTGCCTGGATAGATTGAAGTAACTGTGTTACCGAAATAAGGTTTAACTAAACGTAATAAGTGATCAATCAAAACTGTTTGAGTTACTTTTATTTGATTTAAATATAAAATGATTTGAGATTGCCAAACATAATCTGGAAGCAATAAACGATAAGAATTTTGAACTGGTAAATAAACACATGAAGGTAAATTTTGTGGGTGTAAACCTAAAAGATACAGCTGTTTCATAAATGGTTCATCGTATTTAGAAAGATAACGAGTGGGTCCGATTCTAAAATTCCGCTTTTCTTTAATCCATTTTTGAAGATAGTATGACTTTTGTATTTGAACGGGTTCAAATAGCATGTGCCAGGTTAACGAATTAAGCGGTAGATGTTTAAGTGAAGATACTGCTTTTCCTTTGGCATTAAATAAATGCGTTGCTACTGTCATTCGATTAGTTTTTGGGTCAAAGAAGAATAATTGATGTTGATTGGTATTTTGATGATACATAACTGCAGATCTTAAAGTGGTATTCCAATACAGGTCATATTTATGATCACCTAAATATTTTGGCCCAAAAATCCAAAATGGATAAACATTTCTTGAGGCTAAACCTAACGTACGGTCTAATAGATCCGTTGTTGAAATGGGTGAGCATTGAAATTCGATAGCCGCCCATTTGCCTCCTAGCTTAACAAGCACATCAACCCGCTGATCAATTGAAGGTATGATATGTTCTAGTTTTGCATACAGCCCTTGTTTAATACACCAGTTATAAAGTTTTATTTTTCCTTCTAAATGAGTCTGGGATTCTCCCTGATGAGAGCACTGTACTCGCTTGATATGAGCAAAATGAGGAATAACGACTTGCCCTGCTTTAAGTACCACTTTCTGTTGACACTCCGGGCAGTAGTGAGGATGCTGACGTATAACATTCAGTTCCTGTTTACTCTTGTTATACGCCAGTATTTCCTGTCCATTTGAATTTAATGCTTTTAACATAAACTTCGTCCCCTAACTTATTAGAGTAACGGGGAAAGTAATCTAAATAAGGATTCCATCATACGTAAGAAAATGGAGCGCTTTTCGAACTTCTCAGGGTCTAATTCTCTTGATTTCATAAAATCTTCTTTAAAATCAGCCACTAACTTATTTGTACTTTCTGTTCTAAATAGAAATGCGTTGACTTCAAAGTTTAAATGAAAACTTCTCATGTCCATGTTAGACGTTCCAATTGATGCCAACTCATGATCAATCACAACTACTTTACTGTGCATAAAACCTGCTTCATATTCAAAAATTCGAATTCCAGCGTCCATTAATTCGGGAAAATATGAACGAGATGCATGAAACACAATTCGTTTATCGGGTCGTCTTGGCACAAGTAGTCTAACATCTACCCCACTTAAACTTGCGACTTTCATAGCTGTTAAAATATCGTCATCAGGAATAAAGTATGGTGATGCTATCCATATTGATTTTTTAGCAGATATAATCATAGAGAAATATAGCTTTTTTATTGTTTCCCACTGATTATCCGGACCACTCGTAATCATTTGCACACCGCCAAAACGGCCGTCTAATATCTCAGGTGATAAATATTCCGATTTTAGCAAGTGTTCATCCGTTTCGTATTTCCAATCTTGCAAGAAGATTGTTTGTAGGCTTCTAACCGCTTCACCTCGTACGTAAAGGTGTGTATCACGCCAATCACCAAACTGAGGAACTTTACCTAAATATTCATCCCCAATATTTAAACCACCTACAAAACCAACCTTTCCATCGATGACAATGATCTTTCGGTGGTTTCGAAAGTTTATTCGGTTTCCTATAAATGGTAATTTGACAGGAGAAAAGGAACCAATTTGGACACCGGCTTTTCTTAATTCTTCTTTATATGACTCAGATAATTTCCAGCTTCCTACTGCATCATATAAGAACCTAATCTCAACGCCATCTTTTGCTTTTCGAATTAACACATCTTTAATTTGATTACCAATTTCATCGTGCCTTACAATATAATATTCTAAGTGGATATGGTGTTCAGCTTTTTCTAGCTCTTCTAAAATAGCCGGAAAGGTCTCGCGCCCGTTCGTTAATACTTTAGTTTCCGTATTAAACGAAATCGGAGAGTTCCCTAAGTGTTGGGCTAAACGAAACAGCATTTTTTGATGGTCGCCCATTTGATTTAGTTCTTGATCACTAATAACCCGTTGACCTTCTACTCTATTAAAAGCGACTTCATCAGCTGCTTGTTTTTCTTTAAAACGTTTCTTTTTTTGGTAGTTGCGACCAAATAATAAGTAGAAGAAAAACCCTAATACAGGAAATAACGCAAAGACTAAAAGCCAATTTAACGTTTCAGATGGATCGCGATTTTCAATAAAAATAATAAATCCCATTAAAACAGCAGAGATCGTTACAAAAATAGAAAAAGTCGTAATTAAACGACCTTCCCAAATGTTGTAGGACAAATAAAATACTGCTGATACGATGACTAGAAAAATCACGACTTGGATCCATTTCAGCATGCTGTTTCATCCTTTTCTACAATTCGACCTAAAGACCTAAATTAAAGATACAGAATTTTTTACCACTTTGCAACTGAGATTAGCTGATTTCATGCATTAAATATAAAATGAGCACTGCGATGTCACAGTGCTCAATCATTAGTTAAGACTAAATTTAGATTTAAGTTGTTTTAAAGCTTTAGCTTCAAAAACCTCTTGCCCGTATTCGATTAAAAAGTGAACCGACATATTGGACTCTTCACCAAACTCTAAGATGCGACTAATATAGTTTTCTTGTTCATCTTCACTTAGATAACCTTCTGGAAACGCAACATATAGATAATATCGATTCTCATAAGCATATAAACGATCATCGATGAATCGACTGTCAGTTAGTGAATGACTTAATGAAATAACCTCTTCAATATCATTAAAAGTCACCATAAGATCTAACTTGTCATCTTCTTGCTCCTCTGTCGTATTATGCTGCGGTTTATAAGTTTTTTTAGTACGACGTCTTTTGGATGGACTTTGTTCCATTAGCGATTCTAACTTTTCTTCTAAGTTATGCTGAATCGGATTACCTTCTTCGTTTTGAAATTCAAGCTTCTCACCGTCTTTAGAAACTTGAGCTTTCGTGACTACAATTTCTAACCCTTTATCCAGTGCTTGAACTTGAATCCATAATGGGCCATCTATATTAAAATCTTGTTCATCGTTTACTTCATCCATCATTTCCCAGAAAAGTTGTTCACCTTTTTCACGGTTATACCAGATGTCTTCACGATTAAAACCACGTTCTTCAATGTCATTATAAGAAATATAAAATTTTAATGTGTTCTCATTAATACGTTCTATTTCCATTTTCTTTCCTCTCCCTTCATTAAGTAAT
Source organism: Piscibacillus salipiscarius (assembly GCF_042685285.1). NCBI lineage: Bacteria > Bacillati > Bacillota > Bacilli > Caryophanales > Bacillaceae > Piscibacillus > Piscibacillus salipiscarius. Next base: position 5,620 of record NZ_JBHUMZ010000024.1, read on the forward strand.
CGTGCTGGGAAAGATTACAAATTATACATGATTGTTATATAATGTTTACCCGTTTTTAACTTTTATCAATCATTTTCATAAGCTGACCTTCTTAATCATATTTTATGATAGGTAGTCAAAAAATGAAAATGCTTTTGACAACTAAAAAACGAAATCCATATTTGCCCTAATCATGAATATAGTTAGAGTATATTACACGTAAAAATAATGGACAAATTTTCTGCTTTAATTTTGTTTAGTCTATGATTTTAAACTAAAAATTAGAATTTGTCACTACTTATTTTGGAGGTTTTTTATGGAATTATTATTCATTGATCTAAATTGGGATTTATTAAAAGCTGTATTAATCATAATTGGGTTAGATCTTATTCTTGGTGGTGATAATGCTGTAGTCATTGCAATGGCAAGCCGAAATTTACCTAAACATCATCAAAACAAGGCGATTGTACTAGGGACAAGCTTAGCAATTCTAATTAGAGTTTCTTTAGCTGGTATCGCAATTTATTTGTTAACCATCCCCTATGTACAATTAATCGGCGGATTATTATTATTATACATTGCAGTTAAATTATTAACTCAGAATGACGATCATGTTGAAGTGGAATCGTCCAGTACGTTAATAGGTGCGGTTAAAACGATTGTCATAGCCGATTTGATTATGAGCTTTGATAATGTTCTTGCAATTGCAGCAGCATCGAATCAAAATGTCGTGTTAATCATTTTTGGACTTGCTGTATCTGTTCCAATTATTATATTTGGCAGTAAAATCATTTTAATGATAATGAACAAATATCCTGTCATTGTATATGCTGGAGCATCACTCATTGCTTACACAAGTGCTGAATTGATTTTGAAAGAAGAAAGGCTTGAATCTACCTTCAAATTAATTCCTAACGAACACTTCATATTACCATTAGTTTTTGTCATGCTCGTTTGCCTTTTAGGACTTTCGTACAACTTAAATAGACTAAAAAAACCGAACCATTAAGATTCGGTTTTTTTCGTTTATATTAGTTTACTAAACGTTGAGCTTCTTTAAGTTGAAATGAACGCACTTTTCTAGGTAAGAAACGGCGTATTTCATCTTCATTATAGCCTACTTGTAGTCGTTTATCATCTAAGATAATTGGACGTCTAAGCAAGCCAGGATTTTGTTGAATTAGACTAATCAAATCTTTAAGTGGCATTTGATCTAGACTAACGTCTAATGATTGAAAAACTTTAGAACGAGTTGATATAATCTCATCAGTTCCGTCTTCAGTCATTCTTAAGATTTCCTTAATTTCATCTTCTGAAAGACTATCTGAGAAAATATTTCGTTCCTTATAAGGAATTTCATGTTCCTCTAGCCATGCTCGGGCTTTTCTACAAGATGTACAGCTTGGTGATGTAAATAACGTTACCATGCCATTCACCCTCCTTTGGAAAGGTATCTATAATTAAATGATTTTAACTATTATTAATTTATAATAAATCTAAATTACCTTTCATCCTAATTATACATGAATGTCAAGTATTTCGATAGGAGATGAATTTAATTGTAATAAAATATTCACAATTGATTCCTCTCATTAAAATAAGTATATTTATGTTTTACCCTACTTTAAAAATAATAAACCGTTTTAAATGAAAAAACTATAAAAAAATCCAAATTTTTTTATGAATAATGCATTATATTCCGGAAAAAAAGAAATGCCCACATTAATTAGGGCATTTCTTTACATGTCATATATTTCTATACACCTTTTGGCTTTTTCAATTCCTCAAACAAATCAACATCACGACTTTTATCAATAGTTAAAACTTCTTCTACCGGCTGATAAGCTTCACCATAAATCTCTTCATCTTTATAAGTATGAATTTTTTCATACATTTCTTTCATTTTTTCATAAATAATTTCCTCAGATTCTTGATCAGGCGCCCAGTATAAAATTTCAAGCGTGTTTAATTCTTGTGTTGCTATTGACTTTCTAGTATAACCAATCGACTGTGCATGTTTGAAGCCTTCTCTATGATAGAAGTGTAAACGTTTTTCCGTGTCTGTATCATCGTAATCAACAGGCTCTACTTCTAAAATAATCGGCTTGCCTTTCGCTTTCAGTTTTTCCATTAATTTGCTACCAATACCTTGACCCCTTGACTGAGGAGAAACATATACATAATCAATAAAGATAAAGGAATCAAATTCTGCGTACATCATAACATGATATTCACCTTCATCTTTATGATAGACATCACCTTTCTCTTTTAACAAAGTCTCAAAATGTTTCTTCGACTTCATCTCCTCTACAGGAAAATACTGATTCAGCTTCTCATACCAATTCATTGATCTACTCCTTCATGACTAATATTAGTCTTATCGTGCGGCATAAATTTAATTTTATGCCATTTGCTATAACCATTATTAATTATAACGAACTCATACACATGGGTTAAATGTGATATAACAGGTATGCTACGGATAAAGTATCATTATTCATGTTATGTATAACCTCTCACTTAAATCCCTTTTTATTATTCTTACATCCGCATAGATTCTCTAAAATATTCGAAAATAGTTAACACTTTAACAGGTTAAGGAGATAAAGATTTAAATATGGAATTTAGTAACTTGTCAATAATTGTTGAAAAGTATGTAAACTCTCCACAAAATAATCTGATTATTTGTACCTTACTTTTCGTTAACTATTTCATTAAAAAATAAAAGCCGCCATTAAGGCGACTTCTGTTTTTATTAATTACGAGGATCATAGTCAACACCTTCTGTATAGGTATTGCCTGCATCCCATAGTAAAAATTCGTATATACCATTGTCATATAAAGCATCAATTTGATCTTGAACTTGTTTAGGTCCGTAAGTAAATGTGCTACCTCCTGCATATAACCATGACGCGGTGAAGTCTTGAATCCATGGTCTAGATATTGGTGCTTTATCTAATTTAGAAAGAACCTTTTTTTCCTCTTTGGCATACTCATTTACTAATTTGTATGGCTTTTTATCCGGAAAAGGTATGTCAAAGTAACCTGGTCCCCAATGACTTGGATAAATCATAGAAGATATAACATCTACGTTACTAGAAATTTTAGAGAAGTTCTGACCAATACCAGGTGCTTCTTTAATCGTTGCAGAATAACCGAATATATCAACAGATACATCAACCCCAAAAGGTTCTAACTCTTTTTTAGCATAAGCGACAAATTCCGTAACGGCTTTAACACGCTCTTGTACGTTATCTAAACCTGCCTCATCATAGTCCCCACGACTGTATTTTAACTCCACGTCACGTTTTTCGAATCCTTCAGGAAAGCGAACGTAATCAAATTGGATTTCTTGAAATCCTAATTTAGCTGCTTCTTTTGCTATTTCAACATTATACTTCCAGACATCTTTAATAAATGGATTAACGAATGCATCACCTTTACCGTTTTTCCATACTTTTCCGTTTTCTTTAAATGACCACTCCGGTTTTTTCTCAGCTAAATGTGTATCTTTAAAAACAACCACACGAGCAATCGGATAGATTTGTTCTTTTTCTAAGCGCTTTAACATAGCTTTTGGATCACTAATATAATTTTGAGATGCATCGTAGTACGGCGAATCCTTTGGCAACTTATATGTAATATAACCATTATCTTCTTTTATATCGATAACCATTGCATTCAATTCCGTTTGATTAACATGTTTAATTAAGTTTTTAAATCTAAAATTCCCAGCAGAATGACCAGTTAAGTAAATTCCTCTTACTGCATCTGGATATTCAAATTTTAACCCTGAATCATATGTAAAACGTGGTACTGGTTTCGGTAGCTTTTTCTCTGAAAGCTTCGTTTCAAATTTTCCATGAAAAGCTACGTTTTTCACCTGTTCTTTCCCTTTTTCTCCCTCATCTGCTAACACAACACTTGCCAACCCTACACTCATAACTAGTGACAACAATAAAATGAAGCTTCTCCTCAAGTCTTTTTCCCCCAGTTGTTTATCTTTAATTACATTATATTATATTTCTCGAAAAAAAGAGTACCTAAAAATGAATTTATAAAAAAATTTCTTAGATTTTGATTTAAACATATACTTCTATTTGAAAAAGATCATAAAATAGTTTATATTTATTTCTTAGATAAGGTAATAATATATGATAATAACTAAACAGTGATGAAGGTAAGTATGTCTCTACCTCTCTTAACAGTGAGTCTGGATAGTGGAAACAGATAAGTATGTAGAGTCAGAAATTGGGCCTTTGGAGTTTATACGGTTCGCAAACCGATATCCTGCTAAATGAAGTGACCTTTTAATGAGGTAATTAGGGTGGCACCGCGGTTCCATTCGTCCCTAGCATATTTAGGGATGAATGGGACTTTTTTGTACATTAATTGAAAGGGGATTATGACGATGACACAAACTATTTTCTCTGGCATACAGCCTTCAGGGACACTTACAATCGGAAACTATTTAGGGGCTATGAAGCAGTTCCCAGAACTTCAAGATGAATACAACAGTTACTTTTGTATTGTTGATTATCACGCAATAACCGTTCCACAAGATCGTTTAAAGCTTCGTGATCAAACGCGCTCATTAGCTGCTATGTATCTCGCTAGCGGAATTAACCCAGAAAAATCAACACTATTTATCCAATCAGAAGTACCAGCACATGCCGAATTAGCTTGGATGCTACAATGTGTTGCAACGGTTGGAGAATTAGAACGAATGACACAATATAAGGATAAATCTGAAGGGAAGGAATCTGTGACTGCAGGTCTATTAACTTACCCACCACTTATGGCCGCTGATATCTTACTTTATGGAACTGACATCGTACCTGTCGGTGATGACCAAAAACAGCATATTGAGCTGACACGTAACATAGCTGAGCGATTTAACAAGCGTTATAATGATATATTTACGATTCCTGATATAAAAATTCAAAAAGTCGGGGCTCGCATTATGTCATTACAGAATCCAACTAAGAAAATGAGTAAATCAGATGAGAATCATAAAGCAACGATTTTCTTACTAGATGAGCCTAAACAGATTGAGAAGAAAATAAAGAGTGCTGTAACAGACTCTGAAGGTATTATTGAATTTGACAAGGAAAACAAACCTGGTATCTCAAACCTGTTAAATATCTATGCAGGTTTCACTGAAAAATCGGTTGATGAGATTGTTAAAGATTATGCAGGAAAAGGGTACGGGGATTTTAAATCAGACTTAGCTCAAATCGTTTCTGAAAAAATTTCAAAAATCCAAGAGCGTTATTATGAGTTGTATGAGTCAGAGGAGTTAGATGAGATTTTAGATCAAGGACAAGAGAAAGCAGAATTGGCTGCTTCAAAAATGCTTAAGAAGGCTAAAAAAGCAATGGGAATTGGCCGAGTACATTTGAAAAGGTAAAAATCAAAGGACACTTCTTCATATATGAGGAAGTGTCCTTATTAATTACCCTTTTAACACATTCTTCTTTCGTTGTTCCATTTCCCATAACCTCTCAAAGAATGGTTGGCCTTTAGCCATTTTCTCACAGAGATCTTCATGTTTATTACTCCAACCCACTTTGATTTCGGATAAGAGTAAATCGTACCCTTCATTAAATGTCATTCCTTGAATTTTAGGATACCACTCTGGTTTCCACTCGGTTAACCAGTAACGTAACTCATCAATTCGTTGACTTTGATTCAATTGATCAACCATAAGCATCAGAAGGTGTTTCAATTGTCTTTCTTTTCTAGTTAACCCAACCATATAAATGGGTTCTAACGATAATAAATGATGCTCTTTAAGACGTCGTGGTCTCTTAAATGAATAAGTAAATGGCTCTTTTTGTTTCACTAAATCCAATACTAGTCTTTCTTGTCTTGGAATTAATCTGCTTTTACGAACTGGAATATCGTACCCTAACGTATCCACTACAATTGCATGAGCACCATCCGTTACCACAAACGCATAATCTAAGGGGATTCTCTTATGATGTTTTTTCAAATAAGCTCGCTGATATACTTGTTCTAGCAATGGTTTCGGGATGTCCTGCATATTGTTTTCTATGTAGTCATAGAGACTGTCTTCAACTAGGACTACTGGAATCTGGTCTAAAAGTTCAATTGAATCATCTTTACGCCATTCATGAAATTGGCAGACATTATATCCGTTTTCTTCGCCTTCAAACCAATTCACCCAAATATCGTGTACATATAACATCATAATCCCTCACTTTTCATAATCCTCCATTTATGCTCATTATGACCAAGTGACTTATTTTTATTCTTAAATTTTATGAATCAAAAGGCTTAATATACATGGAGAGAAAAATTAAAAAAAGTCCGCCTGGAAGCATATAACATTCTGGACGATGATATATAAATAAAATAAAATCGTATGCATTCATCCCTGCTGGCAAATAATTTAAATAACCAATGATTGAAACACCACCAACACACGTAAAACCAAAACCAATTAGAAATAAAATAAATTGTCCCATTTTTACAACCTCCAGGCTTGTCCAATCGTCTTAATAAATGTATATGTTAAGATGTAAAAAATATTTAATAGAATCTATCTTTACATCTATATTATTTAGGTGTACATTTGAGACTGGTGAACATTGAGAGAGGGGAACATTATGGTAAGCCGAAGACAAGAGAGAAAACGCATAAAACGTAAAAAAAGAAGAAAAACAATATTCTCTATATTCATTCTGTTTTTAATCGGTATCGCTTCATTTTTTATTTATGAATACCAAGCAGGCAAAAATGCTGCTGAGCAAGCTATGGGAGAAAACGGCGGAAATAGTCAGTTTGAAAAAGAGTTTAATGGTGCTGAAGAGCTAGAAGATGACAAAATAAACGTATTATTGCTTGGATCTGACCTTGATTCGAACGGAACATCGAGAACAGATACTATAATGATTGGTCAATATGACGTTGAACATGAGCGGGCTAAATTAGTGTCCATTATGAGAGACACCTATGTTCAAATACCAGGTCACGGGTACAACAAAATCAATGCCGCTTTCGCACTTGGTGGTCCAGAACTACTCAGAAAGACCATTAAACACAACTTCGGCATTGAACTAAATTATTATGCTATTGTAAATTTCAAAGGCTTTGAAAATATTGTTGATACCATTGCACCCGATGGAATTGAAATTGATGTCGAGAAAAGAATGAGATACTCAGCTAAAGATGTTAACATTGATCTATATCCAGGGATTCAAACTTTAAATGGTGAACAATTACTTGATTATGCTCGTTTTAGAAATGATGCAGAGAGTGACTTTGGACGCGTAAGAAGACAGCAACAGGTCATGAGTGCACTAAAAGAAGAAGTCTTATCGTTTACAAGTCTCATGAAATTACCAAGAGCCATCGGTACTTTACAGCCTTATATTGATACAAATATGGAAACGAGTAAGGTATTATCAGTTGCATCAGAGTTCTTCTTAAATACACCTAACAAAATAGAAACCATGAGAATTCCACTAGATGATACTTGGACTGATCCAACTTATTCTGGCGTTGGCACAATTTTAAAAATAAATTTAGAGGAAAATAAAGCAGCATTAAATGAGTTCCTAACTAGTCAACCAAGGTCAGAAGATTATACACAAAGCGAAGAAACAGACGAAGAAACAAATACGAAAACAGATCAACAAAATGATGATTACTAATATAAAAAGGAGGATTGATTTGCTAAACGGCAATCAGTCCTCCTTTTTCATACATATTCAATTCGAAACATTATTGTTTACACAAACTTTTTAAACACTAACGATGCATTATGCCCACCAAAGCCTAATGAATTTGTCATAGCAACGTTTAGTTCTTTCTCGCGTGCCTCATTTACTACGTAATCTAAGTCACATTCTTCATCAGGAGTTTCATAGTTAACCGTTGGAGGCATTACGTTGTGTTTTAAACTGAGTGCAGTAATAATAGCCTCAACACCACCAGCGGCTCCTAATAAGTGACCAGTCATTGATTTAGTTGAACTCATTGCTAAGTTATAAGCGTGATCTTTAAATACTGTTTTGACAGCCGTTGTTTCATATTTATCATTGTATTCAGTACTTGTACCGTGCGCATTTATATAGTCCATTTCTTCCACATTAACCTCAGCATCATCTAATGCTTGTTGCATCGCACGCGCAGCACCTTCGCCTTCTGGAGCTGGTGCAGTAATATGATAAGCATCACCTGTTGAACCATACCCAATAATTTCAGCATATATATTTGCGCCTCGCTTTTGAGCAGATTCTAGTGATTCAATGACAAGTACACCAGATCCTTCACCCATTACAAAGCCATCACGGTTTTTATCAAACGGGCGACTCGCTGATTTAGCATCAGGGTTAGTAGATAAGGCACCCATAGATGAGAACCCAGCAATCGCCATATGGTTAAATGGTGCTTCAGCTCCTCCGGTAATCATAGCGTCTGCGTCACCACGTTCAATAACTTTAAACGCATCACCAATAGAATTCGTGCCTGAAGCACATGCCGTTACAGAGCAAGAGTTAATCCCTTTAGCGCCTAAAATAATCGACACTTGACCAGATGCCATGTCCGGAATAATCATCGGGATGAAGAATGGACTCACTCGGCCTTTATCCAAATATTTACGAAAACTTTCTTCATAAGTGGTCATACCACCAATACCAGAACCAATCCACACGCCAACTCGATCAGCATTCTCTTCAGTAATTTCTAACCCTGAGTCTGCCACAGCTATTTTAGAAGCCGCAACGGCATATTGAGTAAATAAGTCCATTTTACGAGCTTCACGCTTTTCCATATGTTCCTTAGCGTCAAAATCTTTAACTTCTCCAGCTATTTTAACCGAAAAATCTTCTTGATTTAATTTAGTTAACTCACCAATTCCAACATAACCTGACGTAATATGATCCCACATCGTATTGACATCATTTCCGACTGGTGAAACAACACCTAGTCCAGTTATAACGACTCTTCTTTTCGTCATAATTTTTGTAACCTCCTCTTATTTTCCCCAGCGTAAGGCAACAGCACCCCAAGTAAGCCCGCCGCCAAATCCAACTAATATAACTAAGTCATCTTCCTTAATCTTACCTTCTTTAACATCTTCAGACAACGCAATTGGTATCGATGCTGCAGATGTATTTCCATATTTATGAACAGATTTGGACATCTTTTCAACAGGGATCTCTAATTTCTGTCTAGCCGCTTCCATAATACGAATATTGGCTTGATGCGGAATTAAATAATCCACATCATCTTTCGTTAGACCGATCTTTTCAACAACATTTAATGCAGAGTCTCCCATTTGTCTAACTGCAAATTTAAACACTTCTCTGCCGTTCATATGGATGTAATCTCCATCTTGATGTAAGTGCGGAATTCCAGTTCCATCTGCGCCTAATTCGAATGATAAAATTCCTCTATCATCAGAAACAGGTCCAATAATTGCAGCTCCTGCACCATCTCCAAATAGAACACTCGTATTACGGTCTTCCCAATCCGTAATTTTTGATAACTTTTCAACACCTACGACTAAAATATTCTTGTAAGTGTTTGATTCAATAAATTGTTTTGCTGTAACCATTCCATACATAAAACCAGCACATGCCGCACTTAAATCCATAGCAGATGCCTTAAATGCACCTAGCCTTTCCTGAATTTGACACGCTACTGAAGGAAAACCCATATCTGAGGTAACTGTAGCGACTAAAATCATATCAAGATCGTCACTAGTTACCCCTGCTTCTTCCATTGCGTTTACTGCTGCTTCATATGCCATATGTGAAGTATTCATATCATCTGATGCGATTCGACGTTCGGATATTCCCGTGCGAGTTTGAATCCATTCATCTGACGTATCCACCATTTTCTCCAAATCCTTATTTGTTAAAACACGCTCTGGGACATAATGTCCTGTACCTAGAATACCTGCTTTCATTTTGGTCATCTCCTCATTACAAACTATTATAATCATATATTATGACCTGGTTATAATTTTATCAAAAAAAAGACCGAAAGAAAAGACTATTTCTTTAATCTTCCGGTCTCTAAATAACGCTCAATTAACTCGTCCATTTCCCGCTTCACACGATCACTGACGGCTTCTCCATACTTACCAAGATATATGTATTCATCGTCAAATCCGTAATGTATAACCCCAGATGGAAGTTCTCCTTCATCATACTGATTCGCAATATCGACGTAAATTTTTTCAATATCTTGTACAGTACTTGTTAAAACTGTCCCAGGAGCTACTTCGTATTGGTCGCTGACATAACCTATAGCATAAATATCTTGTTTTTTTGCTTCTAATATAATAGGGATATTAAATCCGTCTCCTGCTGGATATACAATATCAATATTTTCTTTAAGTAAATCATTAAATAATAACATCGCACGCTGCTGATCGTACCAATCAAATACAGACCTTATGTGAACTTTAATATTTGAGTTAGTATCTTTGACACCTTCGAAAAAGCCTTGCACTTCAGGTTGACTTTGAAAGGCTGATACGATTCCAATTTCATTCGTTTTTGTGACTTTAGCTGATAGAACACCAGCAAAATATCCCATCTCATAACCGTCAAAATGAATACTTGTAATATTCCGATCAAATGTATTGCCATTAAAGTAAACAAAATGTAATCCAGGGTACGTCTCATTAATATCATTAAAATGGGTCCCGAAATCAGATCCGTGTCCGAATACTAAATTAACACCTTGGCGCTTCATATCTTTCACTTGTTCTTCTGTTTCTCGGCTAGTTGTCACATTTTCTCTCGTTAAAATGCTAACGTTTTGTTCTTCCTTAATTTCCAACGCACCAAGGTAAGCACCTTTTCCCCATGTTTCATCATGAATCGTTCCATCCAAAAGTAGTCCAACATTATTCAATTGTCCTGTATTAAAAACCTGTCCACAACTAACCAATAAAAAACTAGTGGCTAGTAATATGAATATGAGTAGTTTTTTCAAAACGAGCACTCCGATATCTACTTGAACTCTTACTTATATTTTGTAACTTTTCTGAATGTATCGCAACAATAACGTTTAAAAATTTACGTTTTTTTAATAAAATGAATGCTCTCATCTTCTTCACCATTAATATAAATTGCTTTAGGTAACGTAGAGAAATGTTGGAGGCTTGCTAGCCAATCTGCTACTTCTTCAGGTAATAAATCTTCTCGTTGATCTAAGTAAATTTTAGTTTGAATTGAATTTTCTTGATAAGTGCATAACTCGTTTTCGGTTGTAAAATCATATATATTGTTAAAATCATACTGCTTCTCTTTCTCTTTTAGATGAAAAGATGCGTGCCGCCCAATCATGGCATAACGATCCATTTTTTCTTCATCTTCAACATCATCATAGCCGTAAACCTCAAAATCTTGATCAACAAGTTTTTGAATGAGCAAATAGGCGATTTTATGAAAACAGCCATTGATAAATACTTTCATTCTAGACTCCACCTTTTTTGTATTTGCATAAAAACGTCACATATTCTGTATTTATTTTTTTCTTAACCTTTGGTAAACTGTAATTTGGAATGTATAGAAAAATGAGGTGACATACTATGCGTTTAGTTTGGACAGTCATATGGGGTTTCCTTTTAAGCTTAATGGTTGTTTATGTCATTACAAGTATGACAGGAGACACATTTAGCTTCCCACTCGCAATTGTATTAACTGTACTCTTCACTTTATCCTCTGTGGTTCTGGGTGAAGGAGTCATAAGAGACGACTCGACGCAGTAATAGAAGAGGTTGACTCAAAACATGTTGCACCTGAGTCAACCTCTTTTTTTAATACCAAGGTAAAAGGCTTAATGCCGCCACTGCCGTTAATGGTAATATTAGCCTTCTTAAACCGAAATTCTGTGGGTAAGGGTAATAGCCGTAGCCAGGGCCATAGAAAGGATAACCATAACTACTGTACCCATAAGGATTTCGCTGTGGTTCGTGCATAACTGGTGTGATTAAATAAACATTGTCGTCGTCCATATCGACAATGACACCTTGAATTTGTTCACCTTGGTTTGTCTCAATTAACACGTACTGTTTTAAATGACTCTTACATAAATTATAAATATGATCCTTTGAATAAGTATTCACAGAATCTTACCTCCCTTTTCAAGATTAACTTATTCAAATTAACTAGGTTATGTGCACAATTTAGGAGGTTAAATCATGCAAGAAATCTTCGAGTTACTGAAGTATTTATTTTTAGGTGTATTCCAAGGTTTCACAGAACCAATTCCTATTTCATCAAGTGGCCATTTAATGATTGTAAGACACCTGATGGAAATTAAATTACCAATTACTTTTGAAGGATTTATTAATTTTGGTTCGCTTATAGCTGTGCTTATTGTTTTTAGACAAGATATAGCTCGGTTAACAATCAATGGTTTAAAGTTTATTCAAACTAGAAACCACGAATTCCGTTCTGATTTTAATTATATACTGTTATTAGTGATTGCTACTATACCAGCTGGCGTAATTGGTATACTTATAGAAGACTATATTGATAGTATTTTAGGTGAACAAATTAAACTAGTCGGTATTACTCTTTTGTTAACTGGATTGGCTTTATGGATTATCCGAAACCTCAAAGGGTTTAAAACGGATGATGAAATTACGATTAAAGATGCCATTATTGTTGGCCTCGCTCAGGCCATTGCGTTAATTCCTGGCATAAGTCGATCTGGAGCTACGATCGTTGGAGCCATGTTAGTCGGGTTTAATCGTTCAGCAGCTTTAAGATTTTCTTTTCTGATGTACATCCCTGTAAGCTTAGGAACGATGGTTTTCTCTGTTGGTGATGTGGTTGGTAATGAAGCATTTTCAGGTCAGATTATATTATTATTGGTGGCATTCATCGGAGCGATTATTGCAACTTATTTTGCCTTGATTTGGTTCATTGACATTATGAAATCAGGTAACCTTAAATACTTTGCTTTTTATTGCTTTATCGTTGGTGCTGCAGTGTTCTTCTTTCTATAGTAATACAGAAAAAAGATGACCCGTTACAAATATAACGGGTCATCTTTTTCATAAATTAATCAGGTATACCAAGTGCAATTTTCGCATAGCGTGACATGCGCTCTTTTGTCCATGGTGGATTCCATACAATATTAACTTCAGTACGCTCTACTTCAGGAATATCAGAAAGTGCACGTTTGACGTCCTGTTCAATTGTTCCAGCTAATGGGCATCCCATTGCCGTTAACGTCATTGTCACTGTAGCAGTTCCTTCTTCATCTAAGTCAACGCCATATACTAAACCTAAGTTGACGATATCGATCCCAAGCTCAGGGTCAATAACATTCTCAAGCGCCCCCCAAAGGTTTTCCTCTAACGCTTTATCCATTAGTCAGTCCTCCTTAAAGATTCTCTATTCTATTATAAACATGTTTTAGTTAATTTTTAAAGAACAATGACTAGAATGGGGCTACTTTTCATGGCGAACTGATGGAGCGACATAACTTAATGTGTTTCGATTTAAAAAATCTAGTAGTTTCCACTCTAATTCAGCATGTTTATTAAACACGATGGTTAAATGATTTTCTTTAGTTTTAACGACTTCAATTTGTAATAGTCTTTTCTCAAGTTTTTTATACTGTGATTCATAGTAAAAGGGTCTTTTGCCTAAGGTTCCATTCGCTTGTATTAACATAACTGGACAATCTACTTGTTCTGCTAGATGTTCCAAATCAAATTGAAATAAGCTAAGAAAATCTTTTTTTATGATGTTATGATTTGATTTATGTACCCAATAATCGTTTGACTTCTCAATTTCGTAATTAACAATTCGATTCATGTGCTCAGACCATCTAACACCATGTTTTTCATAAGTGTTTCTGATTAGATTAATATAATCGAGCCTAGATAAATACGATTGTTCTAAACGTATTAAAGATGGCAAAATTAATTCCTTTTGCCCTTGATCCACTTCGCCTGCTCCATCTATTAAAATAAGTGCTTCCACATCTATAAGTGTTGCAGCTTTAAGGCATATATTGGCCCCAATTGAATAACCCATTAGTATTGGACGGTCTATTTTTAATACTTTGATTAATTCAATAAGCTCTTGAACATGTTGATCAATATTTGAATTATTATCAGCGTTTGAACTCTTTCCACGACCATTTAGATCATAGGTAATCATGCGATATTGTTTCTCTAGAGCTTTTTGAAAATGACCTAACTGCATATGGTGACCTGTGAGTCCGTGAACACCGATTACCGTACCTTTTTCCCCAGGGGTCTCATGAATAAATAACTGTTTCCCACCTGTAAGTGCTTTTTTACGCCACATTTTTAGCATTGTCCATTCACCAACCGTATTTTAATTGTATAGACTTTAAAAAATTAACCATTTAGAGCTATACTTTAATTCTATGAAGTATACTCCTGTAAATATGATTGTTTAAGAAAGTACAACATGAACTATGACTAAATTTTTATGTCTTTCATAACAAAATTAAACGAAGCCTCTTTAATACCATTTTTATCACTGATTTGTGTGATGAGTGATGACGGGATCCCTTCATACAATCGATTTTTTCTTTCAAAAAACACTTGAGTAATTAATGTTTCATAACCTTTTCGTTTCAGGATGATATTGAGGTGAGCCGGTATAGTGGTGTTCTGTCCCACTGCGTGAAGTAATTCTGCTAAAGGTCCGTTTTCAGAAATGGTATATGGTGACGGGACAATGGTCTCAACTTCAAAAAAGCCATTCTCATCCGTATAAAATCGACCTCTAAGATTATATGGAGGCGCGGCAGATTCATGGGAAGAATAATGTCCATCTGCATCCACGTGCCACATGTCTATTAATGCACGTTTTAAAGGATTACCATTTAGATCTCTTACATAGCCAGAAAATTTGAACTTCTCACCTATTTCTTTTACTCTCATAGGTAACTTATATGGCTTAGCAAGTATAGGGGCTCCCTCCACATAATGAACATCCAAAAATGTAGATGGTGTTTGAGCATCCCCGGTAATCTGATGGTCTATTAAAACTGGAGAAACAAAGGCATTTATAAAAGTAGAGATTTCTCTGTCATGTCCAATCTGATCTGCCCACCGAATAAATCCATTAAACTCAGCATTGCTTGGCTGGGCTTCTATCAAAAAATTTTTTACATGTTTCTGAAATAATTGTAGGACTTCTTGAACGCGCTCTTCACTCTCAATTGAACTCACCATTTCACCCTCCTCAAAACTTAGATTAGTCAGCAATTTCATCTTCTGATACTATGTTTATTAATAGATTCTAGTAATATGATGAATTTCATAAGACACATTTTGATGAGGTGATTAAATGAAATCGATAAATCCAAAAGAGCTTAGTAAGAAAGATAATTATAAGTTATTAAGTGGAAGTGTAATCCCCAGACCTATCGCATTTGTAACATCAATGAATGAACACGGAACTTTAAATGCCGCACCATTTAGCTTTTTTAACATGGTTGCCGGGACTCCGCCTTTAATTGTATTATCAGTTGGTCGAATTCGAGGTGAGATAGCCAAACATACAGGAAAGAATATTCTACAAAATAAAGAATTCGTTGTTCATATTTTGGATATGGACTTACTTAAAAAAATGAACCAAACATCTGCACCTTATGAAGAAAATATAAGTGAGATTGACAGAGTTGGGTTCAGCCCTATTGAAAGCTCAGACATAAAAGTGCCAGGTGTAAAAGAAGCAAAAATCAGATTAGAATGTAAACTCTTCCAGCACGTTCCTTTAGAGGAAGAAGGTAAATGTTATAATGACCTTTTCATTGGGAAAGTGGTTCGATATCACATAGATGAATCAATCTACGATGATGGCAGGGTTCTCGCGGAACAACTGAATCCAATTGCTCGATTAGCAGGGCCAAATTATGCAGGATTAAGTGAAAACATTTATCTAGAACGTCCGACAGATACTGAATAATATAAAAAGGGCTGAGGAAAAATCAATACCATTTTCCCCAGCCTTATATTTTAATCCTGTACAATTTTTGAGAACTTACCGCCATAATACCCTAAAGGTTCTCCATTTTCATAATTAAAATTGATTACTTTCCCTAGGAATAAGACATGATCTCCTCCATCGTATTCAGCCCAAGGCTCACATTCTATATATGCTAGTGAATGTTTAATACGATGACCATAGTCCGTTTTTTCCCAGTTAAACGGTAACGTCTCATAAGGTTTCCCTGCAAAATGAAGTGCTATGTCTTCTTGATTAGCCGCTAATATATTAACGATAAACCGATTATCTTTTAATTTATGATAAGCTTTTGTATTTCGATCTATTGATACTAATACTAATGGTGGTTCTAGAGAGACAGATGTAAAGGAATTAGCTGTTAAGCCATGGCAGTCATCCCCTTCATTACACGTAACAACCGTTACACCTGTTGCAAACCGACCCATACAGTTTCGAAATTCTTTTAAGTCCAAAAATCTTCCCCCTCACCTCTTTTATTACATATTTTATCGTATAACAATCTGTACCATTACTAAAACATATGAAAATCACTACTAGATTGTGTGAGAAATTTTCTAGTTTAATAGTTTTTAAACTTACAGATGTTTGACAAAAAATTCTGTTAATGCGTATTTTGCTTCCCTGCTCACTTTATGATCACGATTTGGTTCTGATATAAACTGAAAACGATCTTTAGGATAACCACTAGTTTTGAGTTGTTCAACAAACGACATAGAATGTTGGTATGGTACAACCTGGTCGTGCTCACCATGCCATATAAAAATTGGTCGATCTGCCAATTTATCCAATTGGCGCGATAAATCAATAGGTTCTAAAGAAGTTAGCTGCTGATTAATCTCTTGTTGGGTAAGTGGCAAATCAACCCCTTGTTTTCTAATAGACTCCAATAAGTAACTTGCCATATCACTAATTCTTGCAGACCCCATCATGATTCCCGCAGCCTTAATCCAAGGATAGCGAGTTAAAGCAGCAGATACTGTAATTCCGCCCATACTCGTTCCGGCGATACCAATTCGGTCATCCTTTGCTAATTCATGTTGTTTAATATATAAATATAATTCATTTAAGTCTTCTAAATTTTTAATCACAATTTTCCAGAAATCACTTTGAATTTTATTTGGATCTGACTCTTTTTGTCTATCTCCGTGGTGCATACTGTCAGGAAGTAACACTCGGTAACCTCTTTCAGCCATCAAATATGCTTGAGGCAAATCTTGTTCTTTAGAACTAGTAAAACCGTGAAAATAAATCATAACTGGGAGTGATTGGTTAATCTTTTCATGATCTACAACTTCAAGTACAGGTATATCTCTAACATCATATTGATCGATGACAATCATGTATGGTCTCCTCTCAAATCACTTTATTACTATAATAATAAATGATACTAGAGTGCCTTTCAATCGTTACAAACATTCACATTACGCAGGAAATGTGATAAAATATTTTAATTAGATATTTACAGGGGAGAATATGGGGTGACATGATGGAAAAACATCTAATAGCATTGGACTTAGATGGCACACTATTAAATGACGATAAAATTATTTCTGCAAGAACCATTCAAACATTAAAAACAGCTAAAGAGCAAGGTCATGTTGTCATGATTGCAACTGGTAGACCTTATCGTGTGAGTAAACAATTTTATCAACAATTAGGTTTAGATACACCTATTGTCAATATGAACGGGGCATATGTTCACCATCCGCTAAATAAAAATTGGGATCATATGCATTCGCCTTTACCTAAAAATGTTGCACTAGATATTGTGGATACATCTACTCAATATGGCGTACAAAATATTATGGCTGAAATTATGGACCAAGTATTTATTAATCAAGAATCTGAACATATTTTTAATCAATTTTTCTTAGAAGGATTAGAAAAACCAGCTAAAATTGGGCATTTGCGAGAAACGCTTGACGGAGACCCGTCTTCATTATTAGTACACCCAAATGAAGATAGTGTTAAGCCGATTAGACAAATTTTAGATGATCAGCACGCATCAGTAATTGATCACCGTAAATGGGGAGCACCTTTTCATGTCATTGAAATTATTCGTTCAGGCCTTCATAAAGCTATTGGCGTTAAAAAGGTAGCTGAAGAATATGGTATTCCTCAAAATCGAATTATCGCATTCGGCGATGAAGATAATGATTTAGAAATGATTGATTATGCTGGCGTCGGTGTAGCTATGAATAACGGCATTTATGAGCTTAAAAATATAGCTAAAGAAATAACCTTAACTAATCATGAAGATGGCGTAGCTCAATTCATTGAAGAATATTTAAATATTACTACACCAATTATAACCCAAGATTAACTATTTATATTTTCCTTCATATTGCACAAAATATACCTGAACACAGTTAAAGCTGTGTTCAGGTTTTTCTTTTAGTTAGAGATGGGAGGATTTTAATTGAAATCGCAACCGATCTACAAACGAAAAAGAAAAAATAAAACAGCTTCAATCAAACAGGAAAGATTTACAGATAAAGCACGTAAAAAAGCAGAAGCCGACCGACACACTCGAGGAGGATTCTAAATGGAAAATAACTTTATGAAACAGGCAAAACAAACTATGCAAAATTTGACAAATAAAGCCAAAAATGGCCGTCAAAATCTCCAAAAATCAGAAGAATCCATTCAAAGTGTTCAACAAAGCATTCAATCAGCTTATGAACAAGGAGCACCAGATCAAAAAGAGCAGCAAGAATTAAAACAATTCGAACAAAAAATTAACAATAAACTAAAATAACATTTTTTGCGACACAGGTCGACCCTGTGTCGCTTTTTTTGTAAAAAACAGTGTAAAAGTATGTATTTTTTCGAAAATTATGTTGTACTAATGGACTACATTCATTTATAATTAAATTGTTTTAATCAATACTAAGGGGGAGTTAAAGTGAAAAAGGTTTTAACACTTATTTTTGCTGCTTCATTACTATTTTTAGCAGCTTGTGGTTCTAGTAGTGGCAAAGAACCGAATCCAGACAAGCTTGTAATGGGATTTGTTCCATCACAAGACTCTGACAAAATTGCGGAAACTGCTGATCCACTTGCAGAAGAACTTGGAAATATTTTAGACAAAGAAGTAGAAGCTGAGACAATGACAAGTTATAGTGCTCTTGTTGAAGCATTAGGTTCTGGAACCGTACATATCGGTTTCATCCCTGCTTTCGGTTTCGTATTAGCTGATAGTCAGTATGATGTTGAACCTATTCTAAAGTCTGAGCGTCATGGTAGCGCAACTTATGTTGCTCAGTATCTTGTGCGTGCAGATTCACCTGTTAATAGTTTAGAAGATTTAGAGGAACATGCTGGTGAAATGACTTGGGCTTACGGTGATGCGTCATCAACTTCAGGTTACTTATTCCCAGCGGCTCAAATGATGGAAATGTTCGATATTGAATCAACGACTCAATTACAAGAAGAATTCTTCGGTGCAACAACAAGCACAGGTGGCCACGATGCTTCTGCAGTTGCTGTATTAGAAGGACAAGCAGATATCGCAACAACATTTGATGATGTTCGTGACACAATGGAAGAAGATTACCCTAACATAAAAGATGATCTTAAGAAGATCGGAGAAACTAAGCCTATCCCGAACGACACAATTACTGTTCCTAGCTTCTTAGATGATGAATTAACTAAAGAAATTAAAGAAGCATTCCTAAGCTTCAACGAAAATGAAGAAATGATTAAAATCATGAATGAAGTATATAACTGGGATGCAATTATTGAAGCTGACAAATCAGACTTCGATGTTGTAAAAGAAACTTACGAGAAATTAGAACTTGATGAAAGTGTACTTGACGAAGAATAAATAAATTTCATATTTTAGATTAAATTTTAATAGGGGGAGAATAACCACTCTCCCTATTTTTTAAGTAAAGAAAGGAAGTCCTCGATGATTACTTTTAAAGATCTTTCATTAGTATATCCAAACGGAACACCTGGGTTAAAAAATGTTAATGTGACGATTAACGAAGGTGAATTCGTTGTAATTGTAGGTTTGTCAGGAGCAGGTAAATCTACTTTTATTAGAAGTATTAATAGAATGGTTACACCAACAGATGGTGAACTTTATGTTGAAGATGAAAACATTCTAAATTTAAAAGGTAAAGACCTTAGAAGATTACGGACAAAAGTCGGTATGATCTTTCAAAACTATAATCTAGTTAACCGTTCTAGCGTTTTTAAGAACACAATAAGTGGTCGTTTAGGTCATACAGGTACATTTAGAAGTATTTTCAACTTATATCCTAAAGAAGATAAACTAAAAGCATATGAAAATTTAAAACGTGTCAATATCGAAAAATACATATACCAGCGTGCCGACCAACTAAGTGGTGGGCAGCAGCAACGTGTTAGTATCGCTCGTGTTTTAACACAAGACCCTAAACTTATTTTAGCTGACGAACCTGTAGCAAGCCTTGACCCGCCTACTTCTCATCAGGTTATGCAGTACTTAAAACGTATTAATAAAGAAGATAATATTACAACGATCGTTAATCTACACTTTATTGATATGGCTATGGAATATGCTGATCGAATTATTGGTATGCGAGATGGAGAGGTCGTTTTTGATGGTCCAGTGAGTGAAGTTTCAGAGAAAACATTTGAAGAAATCTATAATCGTCCGATTCGCGAAGATGATTTAAGAGGAAGTGACTCTGATGACGGAGAAGAATAATAAGCAAAACTCAAATGTTTACTCACTCTACCCTCGAAAACTTAAGATGCAAATTTCTGCCATCTTTATCTTAATTATATTATTCTACTTCTATAGTTTAAGTAAAACCGGATCAGATTTTCTATTATTGTTACTAGATTTCCCAACCATTTTTAATAAACTAGTATCCATGTTCCCTCCAAATTGGGATTATATACCATTGGCTATTGATCCGTTAATTGAAACAATTCAAGTCGCTGTCGTCGCAACGACTTTTTCTATTTTAATTTGTATTCCAGCAAGTCTTTTAGCTGCGAATACTGTTACGACAAATAAATTTGTCTATCAAGCAACTCGTACAATTCTTAACATTTTACGTACTATTCCAGATATTTTACTTGCGACCATTTTCGTTAGTTTATTTGGTATTGGTATTATTCCAGGTATTTTAGCATTAACAATTTTCTCATTAGGATTACTAGCAAAATTATTAAGTGAGTCTATTGAGACAATTGATTCAAAACAGTTAGATGCTATTAGTTCAACTGGTGCTAATAAGATTCAGGTTATTTGGTATGGAGTGGTACCACAAGTGTTACCTCAGTTTATTTCTTATGGTTTATATGTATTTGAACTAAACGTAAGAGCTTCATTAGTATTAGGTTTCGTTGGTGCTGGTGGTATTGGAACGATTATCGATACACAATTAAACTTCTTAAAGTATCAAAACGTCATGGCCATACTAATTGTTTTACTTGTTGCTGTGATCATCATTGAAACAATTAGTAACATGCTGAGAAGGAGAGTTGTATAATGAGTCAAATACTACCACCAAAACCACACCAGAAGAAGAAAAGATTACGAAATTGGTTAATTTTCATCATATTAGGTATCATTTATGTATGGGCCTTTAAAGGGATTTATGAACGTGCAGATTGGTCTGTATTTGACAACCTAGGCGAAAAGTTCAATCGTGTTATTCCAAAACTCTTTAACCCAGATTGGGCTGAAACTGAAAAAGTTTGGGAATATTTAGTTGAAACAGTATTTATCGCTTATGCAGGTACATTAATTGCAGCAATTTTAGCAGTACCATTTGGTTTCTGGGCTGCCAAAAATATGGTTAAATCACCAATTTGGAACACATTAGGTAAATGGATTTTAATTTTAGATCGTACATTCCCTGAGCTAATTTTAGCTATCTTATTTGTGATTACCGTAGGTCCAGGACCATTCGCAGGTGTTCTAACAATTGGCTTAACAGCTTTTGGTATGTTAGGTAAACTATACGCTGAGATTATTGAGAGTATTGATATGAAAGTTGTAGAGGCAATGGAAGCAAATGGCGCTAATAAAATGCAAATCTTGTTTTACGCCATCTTCCCTCAAGTGTTACCAGAATTTTTATCGTTTGCCCTTTACCGCTTCGAAATAGACATACGTGCATCCACTATTTTAGGTTTAGTTGGTGCAGGTGGTATTGGTACATTAATCGTCATTGCAGCAGCTAACCGTAACTGGGAGCAATTAGGTTTAATTCTATTAGGAATTATCATAGTTGTGTCACTGATTGATTTTGTCTCAACTAAAATTAGAAAACGTTTAGTATAATTAATGAGAGTTGTCTCTTTTTAGAGCAACTCTTTTTTTATTTACATATTCTTTAATTAAGTATACTATTTGTAATAACAGCTATTGAGAGGGTGACTGAATTGTTTGTTTTATTAAATAATGATTTTGTGAACCGAAATGAGTGTTTAATTGATATTGAGGACCGCGCTAATCAATTTGGTGACGGAGTTTATGAGGTAATTCGAATTTATGACGGAGAATTTTTCTTACTGGAAGACCACCTAAAACGCTTAATTTACAGCTTAAATGAAGCGAAAATAAATTATGATATTCACAAACATAAATTAGCGGATCAATTACAAAAATTAGTTGAGAAGAATGCATTTCAAGATGGAGGTATTTACTTACAAATATCACGCGGAGCTTCACCGAGATCTCATCCATTTCCGAAAAATACAGAACCTACTTTAATTGCTTACCCAATTCCTGTATCAAAACCAGCCGAATCACAAGAACATGGCATAAAAGTTATTTTACAAAATGATTTTCGCTGGCTTAGATGTGACATTAAAAGTCTAAATTTGCTTGGAAATGTGATGGCTAAGCAAAGTGCACTTGACGCTGGCGCTAAAGAAGCAATTCTTTATAGAGATGAGGAACATGTCACCGAAGGTAGTTCGACAAATGTTTTTATTATAAAGGATGGTGTTATTAAAACTCATCCAGCTAATAACTATATTCTGAACGGTATTACAAGGCTTTATATTTTCTTTTTAGCTAAACAGCTAGACCTTACGATTAAAGAGGAAGTATTTTCAGTCAAAGAACTTAAACAGGCAGATGAGGTATTTATTTCTTCCACGACTTCAGAAGTGATTCCTGTCGTTCAAATTGATGAAGATCAAGTTAATGATGGTAAACCTGGGCCCATAGCTAAGCAACTACTAAATGCATTTTCTGAACATAAACATATTAAACAAATACAATAATTGACTGATTTCAACACTTTTCTTTTTTAAAGAGAAAATTCGTGCTAATATTAGTAGAGAATATACTAGGGAGGGATTTTGAATGAGCGTCATTGCAGAAGCGACTCCTAACCCAAATGCAATGAAATTCACCGTTGATAAAGTAATTTTTGAAGGTGACGACAGCATCTCAGTTATGCAAGGTGAAACTAGTGAACATGACATTTTAAATGATTTAATGAAATTAGAAGGTGTTGATAACGTTTTTGGATACCATAATTTCATAACCGTAAACAAAACATTTGATGCCGAATGGGATCAACTCATCCCAAAAGTAGAAAGTGTATTTGAGGGTTACGGTTACTAAATCAAAAAAAGAGCATTCCTGACCAGCCACTTTAAGGCTGATTGGGAATGCTTCTTTTTCATGGATTGAAATTTTCTAAAGTCACAAAGTGTTGCCCTTTTGGCTCACCAGTTTTCGGCCCATCTACATACAAAATCAAAGTTAGCACACCTGATTTAGGCAAATCCTCTTCTTTTACACTTACATCGAAACTAAATGGCCCCCACCCTGGTTCGCCGTTCGTATTTACAGTCTCTTCTTTTATTAAGATGTTATGACCATCCTCTACATTGTAACGAAAAGAGCCATTGAATACTCTGGCTTCACCTTTTACTTGATACTGCCCACCTTCTCCTTCAACTTGAACTTTACGAAAATGAAAATTTTCATCTTTTTGAGCCTGCTCACCATTATTGCTTGGAACCGTAATTGTTTGCTCTTGAGTAAACAGTCCTGCTTTAGGCTTCTCATTATCAATAGTCATTGGTAGTAATTCTATAGTTACCTGATACTCTTTCGCTTCCACTCGCTTACCATTTTGTTTATAATCCCACGTTTGTTCCCAAGTTAAAGATTCGCCAGGTTCAAGTTCTTTTTCTTCAATGGCTTGAGTGAACATCATTCCTTCTGAAAATTTATATACCTGTTCTCCTGATTCAGGGTCAGACACCACAATTTCATATTTTTGTCCTGAGCTAAAGGATAATTTAACAGTATTCTCTGTATGGTTTGTTAATTCCATTTTAAAGAGTACCTCATTGGACTTTGGCTCAACTTCTGATGTGAATTCTAACTCATCATGTACCATTTCTGAGTCATTTGAATTTGATCCATCATTCATCTGCTCTTCCTCCTCATTTGGTTCTCCTCCTGATTCTGGATTACCTTGAGTTGTCCCACAAGCCATTAGCACCATTAATAATACAAAAGGTAGTAACCTTTTCATCTTTGCGCCTCCCTAAGAACATCATTTATGACTTAGTCGTATCCATTTTCAGAAAGTTACAATTTTTCGTCATCTTTTCTAAAGAAGCCAAAGATTCCTGTAGTTTGAACGATATTTGTAAATGCATTCGGGTCAACCTCTTTAACAATCTGCTGTAAATCATATAATTCATATCTCGTAATAACCATCATCAACATCTCACGAGGTTCATTAGTGAAAGCCCCTTTCGCAGGTACACTTGTAATGCCTCGAACCATTTTAGAGTGTATGGCTTTCGTTAATTGATTTCCTCTGCCTGTAATTATCATAGCTGTCAGCTTTTCATGTCTTGTATGAATAGCATCAATCACACGTGTCGTCACATATAGAGTGACTAGTGTATACAATGCTTTCTCTGGTTCATATAACCAGCCTGCTAAAAAGATAATGATACTATTTAGAATTAAGAAATAAATACCGATGGGACGATCTTTAATACGAGATAACACCATTGCGACGATATCCATTCCGCCAGTTGAAGCACCCCATTTCAATGTTATACCGACACCAAAACCTGCTAGGATTCCTCCAAAAACTGCGTTTAATAGAATATCTTCCGCCAAATTCATTAATGGAATCGTCTCTAAGAAAAACGTCGTTACAGCTACAGAAATTGCGCTATAAACAGTAAACCCTTTTCCTACTTTTAACCAGCCTAAAATAGCTACTGGTATATTTAATAGGAATAATAAAATACCTGTACTAATATCGATATTAAGAAAATCCTGAAATATACTTGATGTCATCTGAGCCACACCTGTAAAACCACTTGCATAAACATTGGCTTCAATTAAAAATAAGTTTAATGAAATCGCGTTAAAAATTGCTCCAATGATGACAATGACAAATCTTTTTAATTCAAATATAAACATGTTAACCCCCATTAATTAAATCTCATTGACGTTTTGTTCATTCACATTTAAACTAATATAAAGAAAAGCGTTAAAATTATTACAACTATAAACATATAACAACTATAATACATTATTTTAGGAGGAAATCCATGAATGTTCAAATTGTAATTGACTCAGCCTCAGATTTACCTAAAGACATCCAAGAACAATATCATATAGAATCGGTTCCTCTCATCGTTCACTTGGATGATGAAGATTATTTAGATGGTGAAACGATTGAGTCGAAAACGGTTTATCAAGCTATGCGGGACGGCAAAAGTCCAAAAACAGCTCAAGCAACACCTGACTCCTTCCAAAAAGTTTTTAGTAAACATGTAAAAGAAGAAAAAACGATTATTTATCTAGCTTTCTCTTCTGAATTATCTGGTACATACCAAAGTGCTGTCATTGCCAAAGAAGAAGTCTTAGAAGAGCATCCAGATGCAGACATATACGTGATTGATACTAAAGCCGCTTCTATGGGTTGTGGACTTATCGCATATGAAGCAGCAGAACTTGCAAAGCAAGGAGCTGACGTACAAGATATACTAGATCATGCTAACCATTATGTAAATAACATTGAACATATCTTTACTGTTGATGATCTAGAATATTTATACCGCGGCGGCCGAGTCAGTCGAACTCAAGCCTTTGTTGGTAGTTTATTAAAAATCAAACCCCTTTTACATGTTGAAGAAGGAAAACTCGTTCCTTTAGAGAAAATTCGAGGTTCTAAAAAGGTTTTACGCCGTATGGTTGACCTGATGAAAGATCGAGGTCAAGAGTTTGATCAGCAAACTGTTGCCATTACTCATGGTGATGATGATGAAAATGCCCAAAAACTGAAAGAACTCATTGAAGATGAATTAAATCCTAAAAAAGTTATCGTTCACCAGATTGGAGCTGCCATCGGTGCTCATGCTGGCCCAGGGACGATTGCTCTTTTCTTCCTTAATGAAGTGAAAAAATAGAGCTGTATAAAAGGGATACCCTTTTATACAGCTTTTTAGTCTTGTTAAGCTTTATTTTTTCGGTACATCAGTATTGCAAAGATAATAAATATAGCCATTACACCTGCAAATATAAAGATCAATGGCCAATATAAACCAGAATCTTCTCTAACGTTAAATATATTGGAAGACTCTCGATCCACTGCAACAGTATATGTCCCATTATCATTTTGACGCGCTAAGTCATCCTTTAATAAACCTCTTAGTTCTAAACCTTCTTCTAATTCAATATCAACTTTTTGCTGTGTTTGACTCGTATTGATTGCCACAATTGTAGAGTCATTTTGGAAAGTCCTTTTAAATACTAAGTAACTATCGTCTGCGTGTAAGATACTTATTTTCCCTTTTGATAATGATGGAAGATCATCATAAGCATTCGATATTTTTTCCATATGTCTTATTAGTTGATCTTCACCTGCCAAGAAATTCATAAGCTGATGATGACTTAAATCGTCTTTCACACCATCAAGAGGAATTTCAGAACCTTGAAATACCAAAGTGTCATTAGGAATTGTTAATAAATATGTTAGCGCTAACTTCCAATAAGTTATTGGATGGCTCCCCGTTTCCGCAAATTGATGGGTAAATCGATCTGTATCATAAAAATCCATTGATTGAATAATTTGTTCGTTTCGAATGTTTGAAGCATCTAACAAATCTTGTATGGACTTACCAGGCTGTTTGAAATAAGTAGTTAGTTCGTCCTGCGTTGAACGATCGTGGACAAGGTCGAATCCGTTTTCTAAATACTGATCAGCATTTTTATCTGATTCAGCAATTAAAGTGCCTTCAAGTTCGTCACCTGACTTTTTCCAGAAATCATTTGTTTTAGCCTCAGGATTTGAAATGTAATACCCTTCTATTTTTAATTCTTCAGACCAAGTTTGCATATGCTCGAGTAACTTATCATCATTTACATCTTGATCAATTGGAAAATGAAGCGTGACGCTCATTCCTTTTTCATTCAAAGTTTCAATTAATTTCTTAAGGTTTTCCTTTGTTCCAAACGTTTTTTGAATCTGATCGTACGATTCCACTTCTAAACCTGTATAATCCTGAGTGCTAAATATCGGTGACAATATGACATCTGTAACTCCTAATGTATTTAAGTGATCGACACGGTTAAGAATTCCCTGAAAATCACCACCATGGAAGGCTGAAGGATTATCAACGTCTACAAGCTCACCATTTTTTTCACCACTTTCAAAACGATCAATCATAAGATAATAATAAACAGAGTGCCCTTCTTCAGCTTGACTAATCACAGGCAAAAGTCCAACCAATAATAGCATTAAAAGAGATATCTTTAACTTCATATTTGACTCACTCTCTTCCTAAATCTGAGAAAACATGGTTCACAGCCAATTAGTTTCTGTAGTGTTCCATGTTCTCATTTAAACTTATTAATATACAAATAAAAAGCCCCACTAATGGGGACTTTTCAATCCTTATGGTAAAATTCCAAGTGGTAAACGCCCAAAACCGAGCGCTAATACTAAAATGATCGCCAGTGCGAACTGTAGCCAGCCAGCAAAGGTTGACTTGCCTTTTTTAGTAAAACCAATGACCATTTCCATAGCTCCAATTAACCAAATACCAGCTACTGACTTAACAACCGATTCGGTGAATGTTCCTCCACCTGTTCCCATATAGTTGTTAAACCACAATAATGCACCTGTAACGAGAATGAAAATGTAAAAAAGACGTAATACCATTTGAGTTATTTTAGCTGCTTTTTCGTTAGATTTTTTCACAAAATTTAATACGACAAAAAATAGAATAATGCCTATTACCCAAGTGGTAATATGTAAATGAGTATTATAAAACAAAACATCACCCATCATTCATTCCTCCTTTACTTCATATACTACCATTTTTAAACAAGCTTGTGCGAATAAATTGTTGACAACTTTGAAACAAAACATACAAAAGGTTATAATGAATGTTAGCGATTACATATTTATGGAGGGATTTCATGACAACTAAAACTAGTCAATCTATTATTGAACAAACTGATCACTATGGTGCTAGAAATTATAAGCCATTACCAATTGTCGTTTCAAAAGCTGAAGGAATATGGGTTGAGGACCCAGAAGGTAACCGCTATTTAGATATGTTAAGTGCATATTCAGCTGTTAACCAAGGTCACCGTCACCCTAGAATTATTCAAGCTCTTAAAGACCAAGCAGATCGGGTAACGCTAACATCCAGGGCATTTCACAACGACCAATTAGGTCCTTGGTATGAAAAGATATGTAAGTTAACAAATAAAGAAATGGCTCTTCCGATGAATACAGGGGCTGAAGCTGTTGAAACAGCTATTAAAGCAGCTCGTCGTTGGGCTTATGATGTTAAGGGTATTGAAGATGGCAAAGCTGAAATCATTGCATGTGAAGGGAATTTCCACGGCCGTACAATGACAGCAGTTTCTCTTTCATCTGAAGCAGACAACCAACGAGGGTTTGGTCCATTGCTACCAGGAATTAAAGTCATTCCTTACGGTGATGTTGATGCACTTAAAGAAGCCATTACTGAAAACACTGCAGCTTTCTTATTTGAACCTATTCAAGGTGAGGCAGGCATTGTCATGCCACCTGAAGGATTCTTAAAAGAGGCTTATGATGTATGTAAAGAAAATAATGTATTATATATTGCCGATGAGATACAGGCAGGCCTAGCACGTACAGGTAAGATGTTCGCTTGTGATTGGGAAAATGTTGATCCAGATGTATTAATTCTAGGAAAGGCACTCGGAGGCGGAGTCTTCCCTATTTCTTGTGTAGTAGCTAATGAAGATATATTAGGCGTCTTCAATCCAGGATCTCACGGTTCAACGTTCGGTGGTAACCCGTTAGCATGTGCCGTTTCTGTTGCAGCTCTTGAAGTATTAGAAGATGAAAAATTAGCTGAGCGTTCTAAGGAATTAGGCGACTACATGTTAAACGAGTTAAGATCCATTGATAGTGATAAGATTAAAGAAGTTCGTGGAAAAGGTTTATTTATCGGGGTTGAATTAACCGAGCCTGCTCGAAAATATTGTGAAGCACTAAAAGAAAAAGGCTTGCTATGTAAAGAAACGCATGAAAATGTAATTCGTTTCGCCCCTCCACTTGTCATTGAGAAGAACGATTTAGAGTGGGCAATTGAGAAAATTAAAGAAGTCTTATAAAGATTATAAAAATAGAGACAGGGACAAAACATTTGTTAACCTAGAAAAAGACGAATATTAGAGAGCGAGTGACTCCTAATATTCGTCTTCATTTTTTTGCTACGTCAAAATGCTTCGCTTTCCGCAGGCACGGCTTCAACTTCTCCATACGTACTCNAACTATTTTTATTCTGTCCCAGCCTCTATTTATTCATTTCCTCAACTTTTAAAATCTTCTTCTGCCCCCATGGTGATAGCGCCACCGTAACAAGCATCTCATCCATAGAATTGTATTTTTCACCAGTTCCGTTTTCAATATAATAACGGTCAATACCATAAGTAACGTGCCTTATATTCTCGTGATCCTTATACAAGTAGCGAGCTGTCATAACGACTTCACTTCCTTGAGGGTCAAGATTTTTATCCGATGCGGCCTTCACGATGTAAATTCCTCGTTCGTCTGGTTTTAACAATACATTTATGACTTTATTTTGTTTTACATCTTCACTTCCAAACCAATATGGTGGATGAATAGTTTCGATGTCATAATTTAAACGAACATAATCACCATAAAACACATCCCTCGGATCATAGGGTTCAGTTTCTAAATAAATGACATAACCAAATTCTTGTGCAACATAATTTAGCCCAGCCATGACCGCTAAAAACAAGACTTGTAGCAAAATAACTATGATAAACAAATTCTTCTTAATCAACTTCAGAAGACGCCTCATTCTACACACCACCTTCTCGTTTCTGTCCGGCCATGACTTTTCGTTTTCTTTCTAATAGGAAACCGATTATAAATAAGATGATTCCGCCGACGAAGAAAAATAACGATTGATTGAGAAAACCCCAAGCGACTTGCATGTAAACTAGGAATGTTGTAATTAGGAAAGTTGCTGTACCGATATGGAACTTCCGATCATCGTGTTTCTGATAGCCATCAAGTAGGGTTGTGATGGAAAATATAAATAAGACTATATAAGCACTTAATTGCGCCCCATCATTTAGCGCAAAAACTGGCAAAAAGATAACCAACTGTAACGATTTTAAGAGATCATAACGGTGATAACTAATAATAGCACCAAAAATAATCAGTAAAAGCAACACAATATAATATACAGTGTGATGCTCCGGGTTAAACGAAAGTTCCATTAACATTGTCTGAATCAGCACAAAAATAAACATTGCTAATAATGACACTCGCTGAAACGGTTGGCTAATTGGGTGAGTTTTAATGATTAACCCAACTACATATAGTAATAAAATAAAGAGTCCAAACCAATAAAATTCATTAAGCTGATCAAGCGTAAAGCCTAATAACTGAATTAAATAAGCAATAGAAAATATATAAGAAATCATAAGTCGTTTTTGAGTCCAAACAACACTTCCGTATGCGACGATGAATAACGCAAATAGCCACCAATCAAACGCATGCATATTTGACAAGCCATAAATCGTTCCAGTAGTCACAATGGCTAGACCTGTTAAATAAATCATGATATTTGGGCGACTCGTATAAAGTAAAAATGCAGCTAGCCCCCATACAATAAAAGCAAACACATTATTCATGGTATAATGATACATCTGTCCCGTTAGGAAAATCCCCGCACCAAAGACCATTAGAGCAACAATATAGCAAAAGACTCCATAATTGAGTTTGCCTTTCTGTTCAAACACATGACCTAACATATAAAAGGCAAATAAAAATAAGATGATGACCAGCATGCGTATTAATTCAGGGATCACCTGCCAATTTGCGGCCACTAAACTTAAACAAGCTAAGCCAATAAATAATGCTGATAGAAAAAACATTAGTGGTAAACGATCTTGTTGTTGATACCTATTCATGATAGCTGTCCGTTGTTCAGGTCTAATGATTCCTTCATTAACCCACTTCTCCGACTCACCTAATAACCATTTACGTTTCATTTAATCACCCTTTTTAATAAACCGCTGGCGCTGACCATAGGTTAATGAACGATACAGCCACTCGAACGGCCCGTAATGAAACCTTTTAATATACCAACTGCTAAATAACAATTGAAAACTATAAATAACCAAAGCGATGATTACAAGAGTAAATGCATGAAGTTTTCCATACAAATTAAGTCCTATTCCATAAAATATGAAAATACTAAATAAGGATTGCATTAAATAATTGGATAGAGATAATCTACCAACATTGGATAGTATTCTTTTAATCATTTGAGCATTCCTGCTATTAAAAAATAATAATGCAGTTAAGAGGTACACCACACTTAACGCCGAACCACCAATGGTATCCTGTACACTCTCGAACCAAAGCGGGTTGCCAAATAGATACGGGCTGACTTTAATCGTAATAAATAATAGAAATGAAAACATCAACCACTGTTTAATACTAGAAGAATGATCATCCGGTGACTGAAGCCATCCCCTTTTTTGTAAAAACATACCTAATAGAAACAGCGGTAGAATATTAAAAAGTGAAAAGACCCACATAAAAGGATCATTCGAATACTTCCAGTCTGCTAAATTTTGTTTCATCACGTCTTGTAAATTCCCTGTATAGTGATCATAAGACACTTGAATGCCAGCTTCACTTACACTCATTTGTTCTAATTGTTCTCGAACTGGAAATGATATAAGCACCAAAATGGTAGCGCCAATTAATAATAGTGATAAAGACCATTTCAGAAGGCTTAGACTAGGTTTCTTAATAAATAGTAAACTCAACAAACCGATTACCCCGTATGTAAGTAAAATATCACCGTACCAAATAAATAAACCATGAATAAGACCTAAGCTTGCTAAAATTAGCATTCTTCGTTTTAAAACTGTCATTGCATTATTTCCTTGAGCATGAAGGCGTTCATACATCATATAAATACCGATTCCAAACAGCATTGAAAACAATGGGTAAAAACTCGCCTGTGCAAATATGTCAATAAAACCTAGCGTAATTGCATCAAAACCGTTACTATAAAAATCCCTTAAACCTCCATACATAAAATGCGGTGAATGAAAGCTAAGTAAATTTACTAATAAAATCCCAAATAACGAAAATCCCCTTATAGCATCAATTGACTCATTTCGTTTTCTAGTTGGACTAACTGGTTCCATTAAACGTCACCTCTTTCCAAATATTATAACAAATGATTCAACTAGTTCCTTATAACAATTCTCTTTTTCCATTCATATATTAAGTTGAAAGGGGTTAACACAATGACTGCATTCGTTGGAGCTGTTAAAGTAAATTCTGTTTCATCTTCTGGCGTTTTTCATATCGGTGATGCTTATTACCTTCAACCAATAAGTTCAGCAAAAACGTATGCTGGTGGTGGCTCATTTAATACTGGCGATGGCATTCGTGTTCAATTAGGGCAATCAGATACGATTGTTTATGATCAAGATCAAATCGATTAATGAGGTGTCAGAAATGGGGTTAACGATACACCAACAAATCTATATTCAATTTTTAAAAGTTGGGTCCATTACTAATTCTTCTGTTCTTCAAGTGGGTAGTTCTGGTTCGATTCAAGCAGTAGCCAATGCTTATAATACTGGTGAATTCACAGGGCCTGCAGAAGAAGCTGAGCCTGAAGGTGAAAGTTCGACGATAGAAATGCCCTTCATACCTTTCACTAATTAGGCGTTAGCACATAAATTATTAGTAAAGCGTAAGGAGGAGTTAGTATGGAGCAAATACAGTCACTTTGGCAACAATTAGCTTACTTAGAGCAAAAAATCAATCAACAATCTGCATTAATTAACCAGTTAAATGAAAAAATAGATCAATTAATTGAACAGCAAAATAAATCAAATAGAGTAGCTGAAACGATCGAATATAATTTTGAACAGCTTAAAATTGAAACGCTTGAAGGCACTCTAAATATTGGTCTAACTCCTCACGAAGACTTACCTTTTGAACAACTCGATTTACCAACAGAAACATCTGAGGAAACTTTAACCCCTATGGAACAGCAGGTTTACAATCAGCTAATTCCTTTTATTAGAAAGGACCTTCCAGAATCTCTAAGTCAATTTGCCAACGAAAATGAGATTGAACTCGATCAAAAACAAAAGCTTTTTATTATTCAAGATATAATAAAACAACTGCCTAAACGCATTAAAGAGCACACAGCTAGCATGGAACAAAATGGAAGAATGATTATTGATCGTGAAAAAATACCTGCTCTAATTAAGCATATTCAAAAAGAAGTCACTCAAGGAGTCGATCTCTTTTTAAAACAATTAAAGGAGAATGACGAAGATGAACGTTAATATATATAATGATGAACTTAGCGTGCAGCATATTGATGTGGACGGTGTCTCAACCTCATCCTTATTTATCATAGGAGACATCGAACATCTTCAATTAGCATCACGCTTTGACACACCACCTGAATCCTATGTTTTTGAGAATGTATTTCCGTTTGGACCTGTCAGTGGTGGAACCTAAATGAGAGATTCAAAAGTTGGCAGCCTATATTGTAATTCGATTGAATTTAGCGCCACACTTCAGATTGGTGATAGCACGGGGGTTTATCCATTCTCGATTGCGAGAGCTGTACAAAAGGAGAACCCTATATTCATAAAAGATTATATTACAGATGACGAAACCATTATTAAAGAACCACTTCCAAAGTTCTTAAAACCCGTAAAGATAAACGTGAATAGAACGGGCAATCATCCAATTCGAGTGAAAACGATTCAAACGATTGGGATTACGGGATCATCTGTTCTTCATGTAGGCTCTTTCGATCACGGAAAAGCTATTAGTATTGTCAGGCACAAACGAATTTTACAGAACGACTAAAAGGCTTTATATAACTAAACTGTTAAGTAGGTGAAAACATGCCTTCTATTGTAGGGCCATTAAAAATAAACAGTGTCGGCGGTGGGACTGTAAACTTTGGCGATGCATTCTATATAGCACCCAAAAGTTCAGGAAAAACGAATGCCGGCTCTGGTTCATTAAATACAGGTGATTTTATATGCACCAATAATTTATTAAGTTCAACCAATCCATTTGACCCCGATGTCAATGACCAAAATGTCGCAGGCAATGCGTAAAGTTGCACGCTCATGTGAGAAATGAGCGTGCTTCATTTTTTAAAAGGAAATTAGGGGTTAAGCTCGAATTAAGTAATAAAGGAGATGATCAATTATGCGCACTATTCAGGATATAAAACCTTACTTTAGACAACTTAATCGGGAATTAAGCAATAAAGTTAAGATTGACACAGATGAGAAGACTTTGAATTTAGTCTTACAATTAATATAAAAAACAGTTCAATTTTGGTAAATCCAAAATTGAACTGTTTTATTAATGTTCTAGAAGTAGCCCTCTTTCAAAGAAGTAAAGATAAACATGCTGTAGTTCAACCCCCCAAATGGTTTCAACTGCACGTTTGTATAGATCGACTTGAACAGCGTAACGTTCTTCTAATTCCGAAACCTTTTGATCAGTCAATTCGCCAAAAATAGAATCTGTTTTGTAATCTAATAAATACCAACCGTCCTCGTTTTCAAAGAGGCAGTCGATCACACCTTGTATAATAACCGATTCTTCTCCGGGATCATTCCAATCCGGATAAACCTCTGAGGCCGGGAGTTCCATCGTAAACGGTAGCTCTCGTTTAATATTTTTTGATAAAGTTAGCTTTTGTCCAATTGGATGTTTCAAGAAAGAAAGGATCGCATCATAGTCAATAACTTCTGCCTCTTCCTCTCGTAAGATTTCTTTTAAAACTAAACCGTCTACAAATTCAATTAAACTTACTTTCGTCCATTCTCTTCTGAACGGTAAATGCTGCATTACGGTATGCATGGCACTACCAATTTCAGTAGCTGTAAGTTTTTTAGAATCCTTCTGCATAAAACGTGGTCGTTGGAACCTCATTTTTGGCTGATTCTTAACTAATTCTGTACTACTATAATCATCTGGAACTTGCCTTAAACGTTTTAACTCCGTAACAGTTTGTTTTGCCCGGCGATAGGCTGCTCCCTGATGCTGGTACACATAGTTTAAACGGCGGTCCACTTCTTCGTAATGATTTGATTTAGTTTGAATATGTGAAGTGTTCCACTCTTCAATAACCTGTTGTAATTCATCATTACGTTTTACCGTAATCCATTCGGGTTCCATATAATGACTCGCATGCTGCACGTGAATCTTCCACTTTGAATCATCTTGCCTAATAGTAGAAGGTACAGTTGAGTGAACTGGATTTATTTGAATTGGTTCAGCCAGCTCATGCCTTACCAGAGCGGTGCCAATCCAGTTTAAATACGTCGCTTGATCTGTTCGAATGTGTGGTGGTAACACCCACTCTAAATGGGATGACACTTCATTCCACTTGGCTAAACGTTTATCAAAATCTTTTACCGTGCCGACAATGGTTAGTTTTTCTTTCGCACGCGTTAAGGCAACATAAAGAATACGCATTTCTTCAGCTAACATTTCGCGTTTTAATGCTACTTTAATCGCTTCAAAAGGAAACGATGTAAACATTAAACGTTTATCAACATCCATATACTTGGGCCCAAAACCATGGTCTTTATGAAGCAAGTACTGAGACTTAAAATCCATTTCATTAAATCCTTTGTCGGCAGCACCTAAGATCACAACAGGAAACTCAAGACCTTTACTTTTATGAATTGTCATCATTCGTACGACATCTTCCTGCTCACCTAGTGCACGAGCTGATGCTAAATCCTCTCCCCGTTCTTCCATTCGTTCTATAAATCTTAAAAATCGATATAAACCTCGATATGACGTACTTTCATACGAACGGGCGCGATCGTACAAAGCTCTTAGGTTTGCTTGTCGCTGCTTGCCGCCAGGTGTTCCCCCAACAAACTCAAAGTAACCAGTATCACGGTAAATCCGCCAAATAAGTTTGGATAAGGCGCCATACCGTGCTTCTTCACGCCATGATTCAAACATATGCATAAAGGCTTCGAGTTTACGTATCACGAGTTCGTTTTCACCAATACGGATATAATTTTTCATCGCCACGTAATAAGGCTGGTTCTTACCGTGAAGGCGTATATTAGCTAAATCATCTTCAGATAAACCAACTATAGGCGATTTAAGCACACTTGCAAGTGGAATGTCTTGCTGAGGATTATCAATTGTTTTCAAGACATTTAGCATAATCTGTACTTCCATCGCCTCAAGGTAACCTGATGAAATATCCGCATAAACAGGAATACCCAATTGTTTTAACTCTTCAACAATAACACTTGCCCACGTCATGGACCGCATTAAGATGACAATGTCTCGGTATTGAAGATTTCGGATTTGTTCAGTTTCTTTGTCGATGACTTGCATAGGGTTGTCGTCTTTAGTTCCAATCCACCTCTGAATCTTTTCAGCATATGCTCGTGCTTCGAGCTGAGCTTTCTCAATATACTTCCATTCATCTGAAACGGCGTCATCTTCTAACTCATCTTGCGTAATAATGTGAAGCTCCGTATCAACATCACTCGTGGTTAGTTGTTCATAAACCTGATTACTATAAATGAGTTCTGCATCCTTGTCATAAACCATTTCCCCTACTTGCTCATCAAGTAACTGCCGAAAAATATAGTTCGTGGAATCTAATACTTCTTTACGGCTACGGAAATTTCTTGCAAGGTCAATTCTTAGAGATGGATCCTCTTCTAATTTAAAATGACGATACTTGTTCATAAATAACGTAGGTTCGGCGTGTCTAAAGCGATAAATACTTTGCTTTACATCACCCACCATGAACAAGTTTCCTGCTTGTTCACCTTGTGTGACCAATTGCAAAATGGTTTCTTGCACTAAATTGGTATCTTGATATTCATCTATTAGCACTTCTTTAAATTGATGTTGGAACTGCTTGGCAACTGCCGACCCTGTTAAATGTTCAGGTGTTGCTTTATCATCTAGTAAAATTTCTAAGCAGTAATGCTCTAAGTCGGAGAAGTCAACCATCGCCTGATTCTTCTTAGCCTGCTGGAATTGTTTATGAAACTGTTTAACCAATACAACTAATTGATCGATTAGTGGCTTAAGTTGGTGTAAATCAGTCATTAACGAACTAGATTGACGA
This sequence comes from Piscibacillus salipiscarius, assembly GCF_042685285.1. Taxonomy (NCBI): domain Bacteria; kingdom Bacillati; phylum Bacillota; class Bacilli; order Caryophanales; family Bacillaceae; genus Piscibacillus; species Piscibacillus salipiscarius. Next base: position 43,281 of record NZ_JBHUMZ010000024.1, read on the forward strand.
TTAAACCAACGTTCGTTTAATTTCTTCACGCGTTCCTTATAACGGTTTCGAATGTCTTTGACTGCTTCTTTTAACGTTTCGTCGCATTCTACTTTCTTCCTAGAGAGAGCTCCGAATTTCTCATTCCGTTTTGCGACCCCGCGCAGATCGTCCCAAGGTGCACCTACATATTCCATAACCTGTTCTATCTGCTCTTTATCTTCTAAAATAGTTGGCACGTAATGCTCAGGTCCCCCAACATCTTGCGCTAGATCAAGAGCTTGATTGACATCAAATAACATTGCCTGTAGATTTTCTTTAATATCTTCACGTACAATTGGCATCCATGGCAAATCATCTAACGTCGCATCTTCATTTAAGTTATATGTTTGTTGGACTTGCTCTAGCCATTCATAAGGCCAAGGATTTTGCATCGCAAACTCATACATTTTCAAAACGAGTGTTTCAACTTTTGCATCATCTCGGTCATTTGAAAAACTGTCGACAAAGCGAAAGAATGCTTCTTGCTCTTCTCCTTCTTTTCCATACCACTCTTCAAAAACCTCTTGAATAATATCATTTCTTAAAAGTTCTGCTTCGGTGTCATCTAAAATGCGAAAACTTGGATCTAAATCCAATTGATAGCTATATTTTCTAACGACATCCATACAAAACGAGTGAAGAGTTGAAATGTTCGCACGTTGCAGCAAAGACAATTGTTTTTTGAGATGGAGCGAATTAGGGTTGCTTTGCAGTGCTTTTTCAATCGCCGCACCAACGCGAGTTCTCATCTCCTGTGCTGCTGCATTCGTAAAGGTTACCACTAACATTTCATCAATATTATAAGGTTCCTCCTCGCGTAACATTTTCTGAATGATTCGTTCTACTAAGACAGCCGTTTTTCCGGAACCAGCAGCTGCTGCAACTAGTATATCCTTTCCATCTTCATAAATCGCAAGTTCCTGCTCCTGAGTCCACTTCATTTACAACTCCTCCTCTCGTTTTAGAATTCTCTCTAACATGGCTGGATCAGAATCCTCTTTTAGCCGGCGATATTCGTGTTCATCTAACGTAGGATCAAATTGACATACCGATTGAAACGGACAATACGTACAAGCAACCGAATCTTTCTTTTGATACGGATTGAGCTTTACTTCTCCATTTACAATTTCATTACCGGCATTCATCATCACATGTCTGACGTATTTGTTCATTCTTTGGAAAACTTCTTGGTCAACCGTTTTCGATCCACTTCTAAATGAACCGTCCTTCTTAACACCAAAAGGCGCAATTTTACTCATTCCCGACTCAAGCGATTGATCCATCGCCTTTGCAACATCTTCATCTTCTAAGAGTAAGCCTTTCATCTTAAAAGCTTTAATCATCTCTTCCTCAAGCGCTTCATCATCTGCCTCCTTAGGGTCAGATATCGTAGGGTTATGCACATGAAAGTATAAAACGCCCGCAGGCTCTGCTTGTTTTCCAACCCATTTGGTTGAATGGGTTAACACAACGTCAAGATACGTCAACATCTGTAAAGCCAATCCATAATATACATCGACTAAGCTTAAATCCTTTTGGCTAGATTTATAGTCTACGATTCTTAAATATAGCTGATCATCAATTTCAGCTTGATCAACTCGGTCAATACGCCCACTAAGCTCTAGCTGGTAACCCTTTGGTAAATTGAGCTGAAGTGGCGGTAATTTATGCCTCCGTCCAAACCCAATCTCTATTCCAGTAGGCGCAAACTCAGAATGTCTTGCTTGATAAGCTAGTACATTTGTAGCTCGTATGATGACTTGTTCAAGCTTTCTTAAAATATACTTATAACGATTCGAGCTAAATAAAATTTGATGATTGAGCACGGGTGCTAACTTCTCTACAGCTCTGCGTGCATAAGCCCTAATATCTTCATCAGTTAATTCAAAAAATGCTTTCCCTTCCTGATACACCCATTCCGTAATGGCTCGTAACGATTCATGAAATAGCTGCCCAATATCCGGTGCTGCGAGTTGGAATGTGCTTCGTTCATTTAAACCAAGCGTATATTGCGCAAAATATCGGTAAGAACACTGGTGATATGTCTCAAGCCTTGAGACGCTTGACCGAATCGTTTGATCGTACAACTGTTCAACCGTTTTTTCATTAAGCTGTTCAGGTTTAGGTCTATAAAATAAACTTTGGAGTACACGGTTCGTAATACCATTCTTAATTTCATGCTCCACATACCAATGAAGCGTATCCCAATAAACATCATGAACCGGATAACCTCTTAAAAACTTCGATAGCTCCGCTGTTAAAATAGCGCGAGACTTTTCCTGATTCGTAATAAAACGCATTGGATCCTCTTCATCTTCATCATCCATAATAAACTTGCGCTCTGCTTGAGGAAACATCGTCTGAAGGCGTTTCACAATTGGAGCTGGAACTTTAGAACGACCTTCTTCATCACTTAAGGGATAACTAATCCAAAGTTTTTCAGACGCAAGCGTAAAGGCAATATACATATAAAAACGATCATCAAGCAAGACCCGGTCAGCTCGATCTGCTAACGATATGCCATGTTCCTCTAACACAAGTCGTTCATCATCCGTTACCATGCCTTCACCAGGTGGCTTAAGCGGATAAACCCCTTCAATCGCCCCGAGAACAAATCCAACTTTCACATCAGACAGACGCGAACGTTCTACACTCCCAATAATCACGTGATCGATCGTTGGTGGAACCTGAGCGAAAGTTAACGTGTCAAATCCCGCTTCAACAATTGATAAAAATGATTCATTAGAAACTTGATCTTCACCAATTATTTCAACCATCTCATCAAACAGTTCCATTACAGCCTGCCAGACCTGTTCTTGTTCTCTTGCCGTCTCAACACGTCCAGCATCATCATATTGATCGCGTAATTTTTCTAAAGACCTAGGAGCATCTAAATGTTCTAACCATTGGAAAATAATTTGGCATTTTTCTGAGACAGTGTTAGCCCCGCGGATGTTTTGGTCAAAATCTTTTAACGCATGAACAACTTGATTCCGGTAAGCGTTAATTTGATCCTCTATTTCTTTCTCATCATCCGTCTGACCACGCAAGTCAAGACCTGTAAAACGTTGATATGGCCACCTTTCCTTCGTTAACCAGTGATCACTTCTTCTGATCCCATATTCAAGAACGTAGTTCTCTAACGTATCAATCGCTTCTTCATTCAGGGGGTGCTCGTCATCAGTTGGCAAAACAAAACCCGTTTTTAATAATCGAAAGACTGCATCGTATCGCCAGTTACTTTCAACCACTTCTAACCCTGTTCGAATCAGCTCAACAAATGGATGGTTCAGCATCGTTTTCTTTTCATCAACAAAAACAGGAATTTGGTAATCTTCAAAAATGGTTTCAATCAGATCATGATAGACTTCAGGCTGCCTAATAAGCAAAGCTAAATCTCGGTAGCGATAGCCTTCATCACGAACTAATCTCGAAATCTCTTGAGCTACCCCTTCCACCTCTGCACGTGGGTGAACCGCCTCAACAAGTTTAACAGGAGCTTCTTCGCCATCAAAAGGCGGAACCGGCTGCGTCTCAAAATATCTCTCTAAATGTTCGAGACCTCGATTTCCTTTAAACCTTAACTGAGGAGATAAATAGTATGGTTCTTCTACTTCAATGCTTTCATTTTCAGCAATTTCTATAATCGTGTCATAGGTTGTCTTCGTTTGATAGAATAAGTCTAATTCACTGCCATCAGACACTCCAGGGTTAAGCACTAATGTAATTTTGATGTCTTTGGCATACTTCATTAAAGCTTCAAGCACATAATATTCTTGCGGAGTGAATCGATGAAATCCGTCTATATAAATCGTAGACTGACTCAATATTCCTGTTTCACGAATTTTTTCTACCATCAACTCGAGCTGATCTTCATGATCGATATAATGCCCTCTTAATTGCTGATCTAGTTCATAATAAATTAACGCAAGGTCATTTAATTTATTCTTAAGCGCCACTTCATTTGGATGAGTGTGCTGAAACTTGGACATTTCCATTAGTACGCTATGTAATGTTTGAGGCGTAATTCGGTAACGTTTAAGCTCTGTAATCATCTTCTCTAAATGGTCAATAAAGCCTTGTTTATCTGTCGCTTCCTGAAAAGCCATGAGTTCTTCCTTATGCTCATCAGCAAGCTTTCTTAACATCATTTGAATACCTGTTGAAGAAATAAACGGTTTAGTTGCTCCGCCTACTTCGTTAAAAATGTACCAAGCAAGACGTGAAAAACTAAACACTTGAGCTCTAATAGAACCTTTCACACCTGGTTGCCTAATGAGATCGTACTCTTGCTGGAAAGCCATTTGGTCTGGCACCAAATAAAAAATAGGATCACCTTGTGGATCTTGCTTAATCTCCTCGGTGATCTCATTTAAAATATAATGACCAAATTCCGACCCTGAACGTCCTAAAATAAATTCTAAAGCCATGCCAATCCCCCTTAATCATCTTCATTCACTTCTTCACGTCTTGCTCGATCAGCAGATGCTTGAATGCGCTTTTCTATATACTTACCTATCAGCCAAAACAGTCCAATCGCAACCCCTACGATAATAGTCCTCATTGGGTTTTGGGCAAATGATGCAATACTGTCACCAACGAATGAAACTGAAAAGATCATCGCCGCTTTACCTAATAAGACTGCAAGAATAAACTGCTGAATGGAAATGCTCGTAAAAGCTGCTACCACGTTTATAATGGCTGATGGTGAAAATGGAAAACATAATAATAAGAATATCGGTCCAAATCCATGACGGTCAAAAAATGAGATCACTCGATTAACTTGTTTCTGTTCTTTTAAACGTTCAACCCAGTGGAATTTCTTTTCTAACTTACGAATTAAGATAAAAACTAAAATGGCACCAGCTGACGCACTCACCCAAGAAAACAAGAAGCCAAAAATTAAACCATATACGATTGAGTTAGCTAGTATAAACACAATCACAGGTAAAAAAGGTAAAAACGCTTCTATAAACGGCAGGAGCAGGCCTGGTATCGGCCCAAAACTTCCATAAAATTCGAGTAATTGTATAATAAAGTTTCCGACAACGGAATCGGACATCATTTCTTTAAGTTCATCAAGATTAGAATATTCCTTATTCATGAGTTTAGCCCCTATCTCTGCTACGTCTAACTCCTATTTTATATCAATTTCACACACTTTGCATAGCACAGTTATGTTGAATATTTTAACACAATTGCATATAATAGAACATACGTTCGATTATATTGTGGAGGGATGAACACCATGCGTTATTTAACTGAAGAAGAATTTAACATAACTTCACGCTTTTTATTTTTATCCATGGCTATTGTTGTACTCGAAAAAGACATAACACATATAGAAAACGGAGCATTTAAAATAAAGGAACCCTATTTAAAATTATTAAGACATATGGAACAAATCGCAAAGAATGAGCGAAGACGATTAAGAGAAAAAATGAGGAAAGGCAAAATGGATGTCGTTTATATTCAAAAGAACGACACCTTTTCAACGTACTTATTTATCGTAAGAGGTTATGAAGAAGAACGACGGTATTTCAACCCCGCCGTCCGAAAGAAGGTTGAAAACATCTATCAGGAGCTTATGATTGAAGCTCTAAAAGGTCATGCTCAATTTCTTTCTGAAGCTTATTAATCCGTTGCTCAAGTAAGTTTCGAAACTGCGCTGTTTTTTGGATCTGGTTATTGAGAGACAAATAAGAAATATTAACCAGTAGGCTTTGGCCATTGCTGAAGTGAACACGCGTTAGTTTTGTTTTAACTTTTTCAATGTACAAAATATGATTATAACAAATCCACACACATTCATTAGAGTTTGGCGAAGAAGTTGGAAAAAAATAAAGTTTATTATACGTGTCAATCGCTATTGGAGTTTTGCGGCTAAATCCGGTCACGTATTGTGCACCACTTAGTCGTCCTCTAAGATCTGACCCGTGTGCTTTGCATCCTAAATCTACAACATTTTTCGGACTTAAATGAGTATGGTACTCTCGGTCCTTTTCCATTACTCGAGACCCCAATGTATCATCATTCATATAGTAAGGTAAAACCGCTAACGTCTTACCAGTGATTTGTGGTGTATCGTTAAACTTCATCCAATATTTCTCCTTTCTACAAATGTCTAGAAAAAATATATAAAAATCGACTAAAAAAGTTAAATGACCTAATATTAGATTTTTCACCCAAAAACCGCTTAATAATTCAAAAAATGATTACTTAAAAGCCAAATAAATGTAAAAAACAGATAGAAATCACTTTTTATAGTTGTGAGCAACAAAAAAGCTCAACCAAAAAGTTGAGCCGTAAATTATTTCATCAGCAATGCCTTATCACTTGTCATTCGCTTACCACGAACTTTTTCAAATTCATTCAGTAGATCTGGCACGGTGAGATCTTGTTTTTGTTCTTCATTCGCTTCAAAAATAATGCTTCCTTCGTCCATCATCCACAAGCGGTTTCCGAGTTCAATGGCTTGTTCCATTTGATGAGTCACCATCACCGTTGTTAGTTGTTGTTTTTCAACCAAATCTTTTGTCAACTTAATAATGAGTTCTTGTTTGGACGGATCAAGAGCGGCCGTGTGTTCATCTAGTAACAAAATTTTAGGTTCCGTAAAAGTTGCCATTAACAGCGATAATGCTTGACGTTCACCGCCTGATAGTAGACCGACCTTAGAGTTTAACCGGTTTTCTAATCCAATTTCTAACGTCTGCAAATGTTCACGAAATTGATGACGTGTTTTTTTCGTAATACCAGAGAATAAGCTGCGGTTTTGGGTTCGGCCGAGAGAGATCATCATATTTTCTTCAATGGTCATGCCGGGTGCCGTTCCCATCAGCGGGTTTTGAAATACGCGTCCGATGAGTTTAGCACGTTTTTCTTCTGGCCATGACGTAACGTCTTTCCCATCAATCCAGACATTCCCTTCATCAGGTAGGAGAGTGCCAGCTAACATGTTAAGTAAAGTCGACTTCCCTGCTCCATTACTTCCAATAATTGTAACAAAGTCACCAGGACTAAGCTTCTGTGATATATTGTTTAACGCTCGACGTTCATCGGGAGTATTAGGATAGAAAGTTTTATAAATGTTATTTAGCTGAAGCATGCTGGACCCCTCCTTCCTGATTGTGATTTAATGCGCGTCTTTGCGATTTTTTAAACTCGCGTTTGGCTTTTGATTTCTCTAAGGTGTTCGGTAACACTAAAGCTGAAATAACAATCAGTGCTGTGATCAGCTTCATATCACTAGCCTCTAGAAAATCCACACGTAGTGCCAGTGCGTAAATCGCGCGGTAAACAATTGAACCTAAAATAACCGCTAGAGTCATCCGAACGATTTTATCTTTTCCAAATAAGACTTCACCGATAATAACCGAAGCTAGCCCTATAATAATCATCCCTACACCTAAGTTCACATCTGCAAAGCCGTTGAACTGAACAATTAGTGCGCCGCTTAAAGCAACGAGAGCATTGGAAAGCCCCATACCTAACGTAATATATAAATTCGTATTGGTTGAAAAGCTTTTTACCATACTTTGATTATCACCCGTTGCTCTAAGCGTAATCCCCGCTTCAGTACGCAGAAAGAAATCTAGTAACTTTTTAACCGTTAAAACGATGATCATCATAGAGACAATGACGTAAAACGTACTTGGTGCATAGCTAGCAATTCCTAACCATTTAAATGGGACTATTAACACCTGGTCTAGAGCCAAATTAGTCCACGTTTGTGAAATCATCGTAAAGAGCGTTGTCTCATTTAACATCGGGATATTCGGCTGACCCATTATACGTAAGTTGATAGAATACAAGGCGATCATCATCAGAATCCCTGCAAGTAGTGGATTAATATTACCTTTCGTATGCAAGAGTCCTGTGATGATTCCTGCTAACAGCCCGGCAAACGCCCCTGCTAATGTCGCAACGATTGGACTGGATCCGCCTACAATCATGACTGATGTGACAGCACCACCTGTTACAAAACTGCCATCTACGGTTAAGTCCGGAAAATCTAGTATTCTAAAAGAAATGTATACACCTAAAGCCATAATCGCGTAGATTAATCCTGATTCTACTGCGCCGTATAATGCACTAACCATATGAATTCTCCTCTACTCTTTCTCAGTTGTCACAATTTCTGCTTTCTCTTTCACCTTATCTGTTAATTCAACGCCCATTTTTTCAGCCGCTTCTTTATTAATCATCAGTTTTAAGTTCTGTGGATGTTCAGCTGGAATTTCACCTGGAGCTTTACCTTCTTTTAAAATTTGAACAGCTTTTTGACCAGCTTCGAGTCCAATGTCAAAGTAATCAAATCCGTATGCTGCAAAGCCGCCACGCTTAACTGAATCATGTTCACTGACCACAACTGGAATGTCTTGTTCTTGTCCGACCATTAACACTGACTCTAATGCGCTAACCACTGTGTTATCTGTAATAATTAAGAACGAATCAGCCTTTCCTACTAACGATTCAGCTGCTTGTTTAACTTCAGAAGAGGAAGAAACGGTTGCTTCTGCTGTGTCTAACCCTTTTTCTTTTGCCAACTTCTTAACAGATTCAACTTGAGAAACTGAGTTCTGTTCAGAAGCATTATAGATCAGACCAACTGTTTTCTTATCTAAATCTTTTATTAAACCTAGAGTCTTTGATAATGTTTCAGGATGCATATCAGCTGTTCCTGTTACATTTCCGCCCGGTTGTTTCATGGATTCAACAAGTCCTGCACCAACTGGGTCTGTTACAGATGTAAAAACAATTGGAATGTCCTTCGTTTCATTTAATGCGCTTTGAGCACTTGGAGTTGAGTTCGCAAATATTAAATCCACTTCATCTCCAACAAACTTTTGCGCAATCATTTGATTATTGTTGTTATCTCCTTGTGCAATTTCTTCAACGAAATTGACGTTTAACCCCGCTTCATTTAAAGCCTTTTTAAATCCTTCGGTAGCTCTATTTAATGCAGGGTGTTCAACAATTTGTGTGATCCCAACGGTTAATGCTTCACCTTCACCACTTTTACGATCCTCACTGCTTTCTGCATCTGAAGAAGTCCCACATGCTGCAAGCATCACAGTAATACCAATCATTAAAATCCATGTCCCTATTTTTTTCATAAATAAAATCTCCCCTCTTTTAACGCTTTTATGCTTGTGTGCTTTTATGTAATAAAGCATTTTTGGAATATTGTTTTCAAGTATAGAGATTTCAATTAATGAAATCAACCCTTTTTTCATAAAAAAATTCCCCAGTCAATTTGACTAGGGAATTTTGAAAGCGATTACGTTGTTATTGTGTCGCGAGTTGTTCCTTCAAGCTTCTTCTTAAAATTTTTCCGGTTGTATTTTTTGGAAGTTCATCTAAGAATCTAATTTCGCTAGGAACTTTATATTTTGCTAATTTTTCTTTTGATAGTTTAAATAAATCTTCTTCGCTAACAGATTCATCTGTTGCGACAACAAAGGCAACAACTGCCTCACCTAAGTTAGGGTCTGGAACACCTATGACTGCCACTTCACTAATCTTCTCATGGCTATACAATACCTCTTCTACTTCACGAGGATAAACATTATAACCGCCAACCAGAATTAAGTCTTTTTTACGATCCACAATGTAAAAATATCCATCTTCATCTTGGCGTGCCATATCACCCGTATATAACCAACCATCTTTAATAGATGCATTCGTTTCTTCTGGCATCTTATAATAACCTTTCATCACATTTGGTCCTCGAACAATTAGCTCTCCAACTTCACCTCTTGGTAGTTCCTGTCCATTTTCATCAACTACTTTGTTTTCCACGTTGACAATATTTGTACCAATAGAACCAGCCTTGCGCGGGCGATCTAATGGGTTGAATGCAGTAACAGGTGATGCTTCTGATAAGCCATAACCTTCTGATACACGAACATCAAAGTGCTCTTCAAATTTCTCAAGTAAAGCAACGGGCATCGAAGCTCCACCAGAGATGCACAATCGAATGGAGGAGAAATTTTTTTCCTCTTCATTAGGATACTGTAATAGATAATTGTACATAGTTGGCACTCCAGCAAATACCGTTGCATGATGCTCTTTTGTAATTTCAAATACTGCTTCTGGCGAGAACTTCGGAACGACAAGTACCGTTGCACCGCTAACTAATGGAGCATTGAGTGCGACGGTTAAGCAGAATACGTGAAACATCGGTAGAGCCGCAATAACACGATCATTAGCTCCAATTTGTAGATACTCTGCAACGTCTTTTGCATTAGAGTAAAGATTCTTATGAGTTAACATGGCCCCTTTTGGTTTGCCAGTTGTTCCTGATGTATATAAAATAACTGCCGTTTCATCATCGTTTAATGTTGGGCGTTCAAGCTCTAAACTACCTGCGTGAACAAGTTTAGTAAATGAAAATGCGCGTTCATTAAGCTCTGATTGGTTTACGTCGTAATCAGGACTTGTTTCACCCACAATATAATGCTTCACATTTGGAATCAGCTTGTCCATCTTTTCAAACTTCTCCATCAAGACATCTAGTGTGATAACACCTTTTACATCCCCATTGTTAATGATATATGCGATTTCATCTGCAGTATAAATAGGATTAACTGGAATAACCTTTAAACCTAAACGTAAGGCACCGTACATTCCTATGATGAAATGAGGTGTGTTACCTACCACTAATGCGATATGGTCTCCCTTTTGGTAACCAAGCTCCTTTAGACTTGAAGCAAATTTTGTTACTGAACCTTCTAATGTTTGATAATTTGTTTCCTCTCCGTTAAACACATAGGCTGTTTTGGACAAATTATCTTTTGCCGTAAGCGACAGCTGATCACTAAGATTCATATGTATAATCCCCCTCGAAGATTGCAAGTATGAATGAATAATCATTCATTATTTTCTGAATTCATTATAATTTATTAGACTTGATACATCAAGTGAAAGGGCTTTCTAAATTCAAAATTGTAAGATATTTATTATTATATCAATTAGCATGTTTTCAAATATAACAAAACCACAGCCAAACAACCTGGCTGTGGTTCATACCTTAATAAATCAACGATAAGAAGTCTTCTTCTTCTATTTTTCCTAAATAAAACTGAATATCTAAATCTTTAGTCGCTTCTTGAATAGCGGATCGCTCATATTTGACTCCTTTTAGAGCATCTTCTAGTTCAGAAACCTCGCCGATTCCGAAGAAGTCACCAAAAATGTTTGCATCTTCAATAACTCCTTTTTTAACATCTAAACGAACATCGTATGATCCGACGCCTTCAATTCGTTTCGAATGCTGGATGTTAAACTTAGGCGAACGGCCATAGTTCCACTCCCATTTTTGATAGCGATTTTCTGATATCTCGTTAATTTTTTTCCAGTCCTCTTCTTTAAGCTCATAGCGAGGTACGTCTTTAACATCTTCCACATCAAAGATATATTTTAATAATACTTCTTTAAACTGGTCCATGGTCAATTTGTCATCTAGAAACTCAGAAATATTCGCTACACGGCTGCGTATTGATTTAATCCCTTTAGAACGAATTTTCTCCGACTTAACTTTAAGGGATGATACAACATTCTCAACTTCAGAATCAAACATTAACGTTCCATGACTGAACATACGGCCTTTTGTCGTGAACTGTGCATTACCTGAAATTTTACGCCCGTAAGCAGTTAAGTCATTACGGCCTGATAGTTCTGCGTCCACCCCTAATTTTTGAAGCGCATCGACAACAGGCTGAGTAAACTTTGCGAAATTACTAAAACTATCACCTTCATCTTTTGCCAGGAAGCTAAAGTTTAAATTCCCTAAATCATGATAAACTGCTCCCCCACCGGATAGACGACGAACGACCTTGATATTATTCGCATCAACAAAATCAGTATTTATTTCCTCCACCGTATTCTGGTTACGACCGATGATAATCGATGGGCCATTAACATAGAACAATAGATATTGCTGGTCATCACTAATATTTAAGTGATTTAAAACATACTCTTCTATTGCAAGATTAATATATGGATCTGTGATATTTTCGTTATCAATAAAATAGAGCATTTATGTATCCTCCTTTATAGTCTCCTCTTTCATTTTAAATAACTCTACGATTAACTTCAATTGTTACGCCACGTCAAGCCTTCTTGAGCTAGTTTAATCGTTCCCGAGAATTGTTCAGCAGCTTCTAGGTATAGCTGATTCAAATCGCCAAAGTGAGGCAAGTGCGTCAGCCACAATTCTTTGACTCCAGCCGCATGCGCTAGCTTTCCTACTTCTTCACTTGTCATGTGACCCGCTTTTTGACCATTCATGCCTTTATAAAAACTAGTTTCTGCAATTAGCAGATCAGCTCCACGAGAAAAGTCTTCTAATTCTTTAAAATAAGCAGTATCAGCTGTATAGATAATAGATTTAAATTCACATTCTATTCTCATGGCATAGCAAGGTTTGGGATGTTTCGTTTTTAAAAAATTAAACGTAAAGGGACCAATTGACTGACCATTATAGTAAGCTGTTCCGACTGTTGCTTGGTGATTCAGCGTTTGAAATGCTTGCTTGTCATCTTGATGCGCATAAATCGGTAACTTACGAGTTCGCTTGCCTAGCTGCTTCTGAACTAAACTTGCGTACTGAAGTGACCCTACGTCTGCAATATGATCATGATGAAAGTGTGATAGAACAACACCATCTATCTCATCTAACGAGATATAGTTTTGCAATCGAGATAATGCTCCGCTACCCAAGTCAATTATTAATGAGTAGTCGTCATGTTTCAACAAATAGCATGACGTTGCTTCATTTTTTTCTGGATAAGCACCCCAAAAACCAACAATTTTCATTTCCATATAGGTCTAACCTCCTATTTTTGTACTAAAACAGAAAAAGGTGTTAACAAATCTGTATTAATACAGTATAGTATTATTAAAAGGACACGAGGAGGAATCTCATGTTAATCTCACCAATGCAGTTCTTTAGAAATTTACCTAAGAAAAAATGTGCCGCTTGTAAAAAGGAAATGGAAGAGCAAGCCGATTGCTACACAAACAAATGTGAGAAATGCTCAACTATTATTTAATAATTACCTGAATCAACAAGATTTAACCAATCCCTCAACATAGAAAAAGCACTTAGATGATTTTACTGAACTATACTCTAAAAAGTGGACAGTTTAAAAAAGCTAGACAGCTAAAAGATGATCTCGATACTGATTCGGGATCATTTTTTTGGCTCTTCAAATTTTTCGTGTCTAGGTTCTTTACTAAAACTTTTTAATGACACTTGGGGCTAACCTTTCAGGTTTGGCCTTCCCTTTCCGCGGGCGATCCGCGAGCCTTCTCGAACGCCACTACGTATCGTTCTGTGGGGTCTCGCCTGGCTCGCTTTCCCGCAGGAGTGTCAGGCCAAGCTGAAATACAAAAAAAGTAATCAAAATAATAACACGACAATCAATGAATAGTCCGCAACATTTGAGTTTGATCGAGTAGGTCCGTTTGGTTAGCATTATAATTTGTTTTACTCAATGTTAAACTCCCTCTATCGTTAATTTTAACCAGCAGTGGAAATACACTTCGCTTTCCACTGCGATATACGAACTACTTCCTTGATAAAGCGTCCTAGTTACGATTAAATTCATTATAACAGTGATAGTTAAATAACATAGTAAACCCCAGTTAGGGACTTTTTTTAACCAGTCCACTAACTGGGGTATAGTTCATACATCAAGAAGCTTTTTCTAGTTAATTCATCTTCTGTTTAATTTGTTGTACAACAGACTTTGCTTGTTTGATGCAATCTGGTAACCCGACACCTCTATATGAAGCACCAGCAACATAGACATTTGGAAGGTGTTCGGCAAGTTTATTTTCAAGTGTTTCTAAGCGATCTAAGTGACCAACAGTATACTGTGGCATTGCGTTATGCCATCTCGAGACCACTTTAAACAAAGGTGGTTTATTAATCTCCATTATCGTTTGCAGATCTTTAAGTACAATTTGTTCAATCTCTTCATTCGATTTTTCAAGAACTTCTTCGTCACCAGGTTTTCCTACATACGCTCGAACTAGAATGTGTCCTTCTGGTGTTGTATGAGGCCATTTTTTATGAGTCCAAGTACAAGCTGTAATTCGATATTGCTCTTTTCGAGATACCACAAACCCTGTCCCATGAGGAAGATTATCAATGGCATCCTTTTCAAATGCTAGAGCAACATTTGCAACAGATGTACTTTTAGCATCGGAAAAGTCATGAATAAAATCATACTGACTAAAGATTTTCTCAGTTACACGGTGCGGAGTTGTCATAATGATGTCATCTGCTTCAATTGGTTCATTCTGATGTTCAATATGCACCGTATAAGAATCATTCTTTTTCTCAATGTGAGTGACACGTTGATTTAAGTTTATGGATTCTTGAGGCAATTCAGCTTTAATCTGATTGACAATGGTTTGAAGCCCTGACTTCAACGTCATAAATTGACCTTGCTGATTTTTCTTATTCGTTTGATTATCTGACTCCCGTAAACCTTTAATCAAGCTTTTATGATTAGCTTCTACTTCTTTAAAATGAGGGAACGTCGCATTTAAGCTTAAGTAATCAATATCTCCTGCATAAATACCCGAGATTAATGGATGTATTAAGCGGTCAACGACTTGATTGCCTAATCTGCGTCTAAAGAAATGACCAACAGATTGATCCCCGTTCTCTTCAGATCGACCTATTATTAAATCATTAAAAGCAGCTACTTTACCCCTTATAGAAAATAAAGATGATCTTAAAAATGGCTTCCATTCAAGAGGGATCCCCATTTTAGAGCCTTTTGGGATTGGGTGAAGTCTGTCTTGAGATAAGATAAACGCCTGGCCTGTCGCATTTCGAACTAATTCATCATCTAACCCTAAATCCTGGACAAGCTGTTTGGCATCTACTTTTCTTTCTAAGAAGGAATCCGGCCCTCGTTCAATGGTGAAACCGTCTTTTTTAAGGGTATCTATTTTACCACCTAGACGATCTGTTGCCTCGATTAAGGTCACATCAATGTTATGAGATTGTTTAGTCAAATAATAAGCGGCGGTAAGCCCCGTTATGCCTCCGCCGATTATGACAACTCGCTTACGTTCTTGCATGGAACAACGCCTAGCCTTTCAATGTATCTAGTACGACTTTTGATAAGGTACTTATAAACTTTGGATGTGTATTTGGCATCTCAGGTCGATAGTATGAGGCCTGAATATCATCGCATACATCTTTACATTCTACATCATTGTCGTATAACACTTCTAAGTGGTCTGATACGAAGCCGACTGGTGCATATACAAATGCTTGATAGCCTTTCTGTTCAAATAAATCGCGAGTTAAATCCTGGACATCTGGACCTAACCAAGGCTCTGGAGTGTTTCCTTCACTTTGCCAGCCAATTTCGTAATCCTTAATTCCTGCTCCTTTCGCAATTAAGTCAGCAGTTTCTTTCAGTTGATCTGGATATGGGTCACCATCTTGAATAATTTTTTCCGGAAGACTGTGTGCCGATACAACTAAGCATGCATTGTCTCGGTCTTCTTCAGGCATTGAACCGTAGACCTTATTCACTTGCTCGACCCAGTAATCAATAAAACCAGGCTCATTGTACCAATCAACGACAGATTTCAGTTCGATTCCGTGTTTAGCTGCTTCCTCCTTTGCTCTACCATTATAAGATTTAATACTAAAAGTAGAATAATGAGGTGCTAATACAATACTAACCGCTTCTTTAATACCGTCTTTTGCCATTTGCTGAACAGCATCTTCAATGAATGGATCGATATGTTTTAAACCAAGATAGAGTTTAAACTGCACGTCGTCTTGTACTTCATTAAGTTTAGCTTCTAGGGCTTCACCTTGTTCCCTAGTAATTCTAGCTAGTGGTGAAATACCACCAATGGCTTCATACCGACTACGCAGGTCTTCTATTGCTTCTTCACTTGGTTTTCTTCCATGACGAATATGAGTGTAATAGCGTTCTAAATCTTCTTCCTTATATGGCGTACCATAGGCCATAACGAGTAATCCTATTTTTTTGGTTGCCATGATTGTCATCTCCTTTATTTCGCTGAGTACTCATGTACAAAGTGTGATAATCGTTTCAGTGTCTCTGGCTGCACATCCGGGAATACGCCGTGCCCAAGATTAAATACATAACCTCCATCTTGAGCTTTTGCTTGATCTAGAATCTCTTTAGTTCGAGACTCAATAACATCCCAATCTGCAAGTAAAATAGCTGGATCTAAATTTCCTTGAAGAGTCTTGGTAATTCCCATATTACGTGCTTCTGTAATTGACGTTCTCCAATCAAGACCAACTGTTGAAACAGGCAAGTCATTAAACTCGAGTAATAAATGGTTGGCACCAATACCGAATAGAATAGTTGGAACATTCTCTTCTTTTAAAGCCTTAAAAATTTTCTCCATTGTAGGCTTGATAAACTGCCTATAATCAGGCGCACTAACAGCACCTACCCATGAGTCAAAAATTTGAATGGCTTTTGCTCCAGCTTTAACTTGAGCCTTGGTATAGGTAATCACTAAGTCAGCTAACTTGTCCATTAAAGCAAACCATGTTTCGGGGTCACCGTACATCATTGCCTTAGTTTTATTGTATTGCTTTGAAGGGCCACCTTCAATCATATAGCTTGCTAATGTAAAAGGGGCACCACTAAAACCGATTAGAGGAACATTTAATTTTTCCTTAGTTAAAATTTTAATCGTATCTAATACATAAGGAATATGTTGTTCAGGTTCTAGCTCTCCTAAACGTTCAATATCAGATTTACTTCGAATCGGTTGTTCAATCACTGGGCCGATTCCTTTCTTAATTTCGACATCAACTCCAATAGGCGGCAGTGGAGACATAATGTCTTTGTATAAAATAGCTGCATCTGTGTTGTAATTCACAACAGGTAACTCAGTGACATAAGCACAAAGTTCCGGTTGATGAGTAATTTCAAACAGTGAGTATTTCTCTTTTAATTTACGATATTCTGGCTGCGAGCGCCCCGCTTGACGCATAAACCAAACTGGAGCGTAATCTGTTTTCTCACCATTATACGCATTTAAAATGGTATCATTAAATTCTTTCATCTAATTCACCTTTCATTCTCGACCATTTAATCCATTACCACTATATAAGAAAATAGGGCTAGTGTATAGCAATCTGCTGGAATTGTCATCAATTTGCCCAATCTTATTGGACAAATTTTGACTAAAAAGCTCGGCTTTCATTAGAACGCTGACCAGAATAATCATTAAGAGGATTAACAGGCACAACATAATAAGTAGGATTACGAATGTAATCAACTTGGTTGTCTATATAGCGACCTTTACCTTTCACGGTTCCAACGTGCTCATGCTTACCGTTAACAATTTTGTAAATGTGGTATTCAATTCGCTCATCTTCACTCGCAGTCCACGTTAATTCTACAAATAATCCATCAAATAAACCAAATGAAAACTCTGCTTCAAAATCATTTATTTGTGGTAACCTAACTGGTTTTTGTAAATCCTCAACACCATCTGGCACATTAAACTCAGTTGGAAAATCATGAACTGAATCAAGTTTGGTTAAGATGGTACTTGACAATTGAGTCGCTAATGCACTTCCACTTGTTAAATAATGCTGCTCATTACTTTGATCATATCCAATCCAAGTAGCAATCGTATATTTTGGGTTAAATCCTACAAACCAGGAATCCTTGTATCCACTTTCAACATAAGGATGCTGTGTTGAACCGGTTTTTCCGGCTAAACTCTTAGGGTACTGGCTACCACTAGCTGTCCCGTTTGACACAACCGCCTCCAGCATTCTAGTTAAGTACCAGGAAGTTTGCTTTGAAAATAATCGCTTTGGTTCTTCACGTTTCGCCTCTAATTCATCTCCGTGCCGGTCTTTAATGTTCAGGACTGCGTGAGGATCTATATAAAAACCTTCATCATAAAAAGTACGATAAGCTGCAGCCATTTGTAATGGGGTTAACCCTTTT
Organism: Piscibacillus salipiscarius; assembly: GCF_042685285.1. NCBI lineage: Bacteria > Bacillati > Bacillota > Bacilli > Caryophanales > Bacillaceae > Piscibacillus > Piscibacillus salipiscarius. The sequence goes on from NZ_JBHUMZ010000024.1 coordinate 61,295, forward strand.
TCTAAACCTCCTAATGCAATCGATAATCCTTCATCTTTCATTTGATAACCAATATTCTCTAAATAACTCTTACCTGTCTCAACTCCAATTTCGTTTAAAACAGATACAGCTGTTGTATTTTTTGATTTTCTTAGCGCATCATATAAAGTAATTTTCCCTTCGTAAACTTCATCATGATTGTGAGGTTCATAACCGTCATAATTTTTAACTTCATCATTTAATAATGTATAAGGGCTATAATAACTTTCTTCTAATGCAGGCCCATAGACTACAAGAGGTTTAATCGTTGAGCCCGGCTGCCTTTTCACCTTAACGCGGTTTAAATCTCCTCGGTTATACTGCCTGCCACCTAATGCAGCACGAATCACACCCGTTTGTTGGTCTAGCATAACGACAGCTGCTTGTGTGTTATCTTTTGATCCCTTGAAATACTCTTCCTTTTGTAACTCTTGATAGGCGATTTGTTGTGCATGTTTGTCTAATCCAACAGTTATGTCGTAGCCACCTGTGTAAATCTCGTTTTTAGATAAATGATAACCTTGTTCAATTTCTTCAACAACTAGGTCTATATAACTGTTAAGCCACTGATTTTCTTCTTGTTTTCCAATCTCTAATCCTAATGTCTTTCCTGTAGTTTGATTTAGCTTCTCAGCCGTAATCATGTCCAAATTATACATACGCTCTAATACGAGGTTTCGTCTTTCTAAAGTGATTTCTTTATTTTTAATTGGCGAAAAACGATTAGGAGCTTTAGGCATAGCTGCTAACATAGCGCTTTCTGATAAAGTTAATTCATCGACAGATTTAGAGAAAAAATATTGTGATGCCGCTTCAATGCCGTACAACCCATGACCAAAATAGATTTCGTTTAAATAGTATTCTAAAATTTCATCTTTCGTTTTAACGCGCTCAAGATAAATAGCGCCCATGACCTCTTTAGTTTTTCGCATCCAAGACTTCTCGTTGGTTAATTCAACATTTTTGACGAGTTGCTGAGTAATCGTACTCGCCCCTTCTGCCTTGCTCCATGTTATTAGATCTCTAGATACCGCGCGTGCCACAGCAAAAAAATCTACACCTGCATGGTCATAAAAACGGTGATCCTCAATGGCAATAAATGCCTCTTGAACATGCTCCGGTATATCACCAATCGGTACATACGTGCGATTTTCATCGTATAACTTTATTATTTCTTCTCCGTCCTCAGTTAATAAGACGGTTGATTCCGATAACACAAAATTTTTCTCATCAACAACAAAACGTCCTCCAAGTAGGATAAAAGCGTAACCCATTACCGTGAGAACAAATAATGCTATAATACTGTATACAAACCACTTTAAACGTGGAAACTTGTCATTGAATGGCTTGAGCTTGATCCACTTCAAATTAGCCACCTCATCTTACTATTCATTATGTATTAGTTTATCTCAAACTTTCTACATTATAGTACATCTTGTGAAAGACTTGAAAATAAAGACTTTATGAAGGAATGGTGAACTTTTTATGAAGAAATTATGGTTAACGCATGGTACAAGAGATTTTTTACTATCGCTTAGAGACAAGAATGAAAGTTTAATTGTTATGGAAGAACTTGATGGGGATGCCAAAGCAGTCATTGAAGGCGAGGAGCAGCATGTATTAAAAGAGCCTCGGGAATATGAGATTGTAGAAGAAATTGGTGAACTCAAACAATATGGATACATGGTGTTAAATAATATTCCCGTTACTTCTGAGGGCGGGCCAATTCTAGAGGATAAGTTCAAACAGCGGTCAGGGAGCATTGAATCAGCTGAAGGATTTGAAGCATTCAGAATTCTGCGTCCAACTAGAGACAATACGTACATTATTTTAACTCAGTGGAAGCATGTCGACGACTTTATGCAGTGGAAAAATTCTCAGGATTTCAAGAAGTCTCATGCCAACCAAGAACAAAAGCCAAGTTACGTGAGCGGCCATTCTTATGTCACGCAACTTGATGTAATCGAGCCTTAAACTTTATAAAAGGGTGTCCAGAAGTCATTAGAAAAAGGACACCCTTTTTTATATTTGCATCGTTAGTCATTCAAGCATATTATGTCGATTCTTTCATAAGCCCATTCCGATGTGCGTAAACAGCGGCTTGCGTTCGATCCTGAACATCTAGCTTACTTAAAATATTACTTACATGCGTTTTTACTGTCTTAATGCCTATAAATAATTTCTCACTAATTTCATTGTTTGTAAGACCATTACCAATGCAAATGAGTACTTCTAATTCCCTCTCGGTTAACATTTCATGGGGGTGACGTTCTGGTGTTCTAATGCGATTCATCATTGCTCCGGCAACCTTTGGTTCAATCACATTTTCACCTTTTGCAGCCTTTTTGATCGCTAGAGCAATTTCATCTGCAGAAGACGTTTTAAGCATATAACTAAAAGCTCCTGCCTCGAGTGCCGGAAACACTTTCTCGTCATCATAGTAACTCGTTAAGATAATTATTCTAATATCTGGCTGTGCTTTCATAATTAGATCAGTTGCTTCAATCCCAGTTCCATGATCCATAATCAAGTCCATTAAGATGACATCAGGATTCAATTCTTTAGCTAGCTTAGCTCCATCAAATCCACTAGATGCTTCACCAACAACGTCGATGTCATCTTCAGTCATTAAATAAGTAATAATTCCTTTACGCACAACATCATGATCATCTACTACTAATACTTTAATGGGTTCCATACACATCACTCCTATTTCGGAATCCGAATATCTATATATGTTCCATGACCTTCTTGTGATTTAATTCGAAACGTACCACCAATTTCCTCACACCGCTCTTTCATAGTCTGAAGACCATAAGATGTTTTTTGTTCTAATTGCTCATCTGCTTTAAACCCTACGCCATCATCATCAATATGGATAAATATTTCTTGATCTTTATTCTTTAATTCAACTTTCACATTTTGAGCATTGGCATGTCTTAGTATATTAGATAACGCTTCTTGCACCATTCTAAAAATATGCTCTTCTTTTGATTGTGAGACCTCAACTTCATCAAGATCTAAGTTAAAGTTAATGTTAGATTTTTTCTTTAACTCTTCTATTAATCTAACAAGACCCTCATGAAGTGGCTCACCAGATAAGTAGATTGGGCGTAGATGTAATAATAACGCCCTCATCTCATTTTGAGCTTGTAGTGCCATTTCTGAAATTTCTTCTATTTGTTTTTTGGCATGGTCAGGTTTTTGATCGATTAATTTAACCGTTGCTTGAGACATCATCGTAAGGGCAAATAACTGCTGACTTACAGCATCATGCAAATCTCGTGCCAATCGTTGCCTTTCCTCCATGGTGGCTGCAATATGTGCTTGCTGAGCAAACTCAGACTTCTCATCTGCAAGTCGCTGAAGAGTATTGACCTGATCTTTCATTTTCTTTGCCAAATCATTTAACTCTTCTGTAAAGTTATCTAACTCATCCTCAGATTCTTCCAGAAACAGTTTAGCACTGTATTTTCCTTGCTGAAGCATAGAGACAAAAATAGAAAAGGCGTGAAGCCGATCTTTAATATACTTCGTTTGTTTAAAGATTACATATAACCCTATGGGCGTCATGACGACTATAATCATAATTAAAAGAAAGAAAATCGCCTCTAAGTGCAGCCATTCAGGCTGAAATACTGAATAAGTAAAAAAGGATATTAATGAAATAATGAGTAATGAGAAATAAATGATATATAATTCAGTTCGCATCATTTGAAAGCGAATACCTTTGAGCTTCTTTAACATCTACACCGCTCCTAAACGTAATTAACCGTTATATCGCCAATTTTATAATCCATGAAAATATCAATCTTTTTCGCAGCCGCCTCATAATCATCAGAAATATAAGTCACAGGCCCACCAATAGGTCCGTGACCTTTTTGATTAAACACAGTCGCTTCTCCAATTTTGACACTTGCATGGATTTTATAAGCAACATTTTCAGGTAATTTCATATGAATATCAGCAATATATCCACGTAATTTTATTTTAGTTTCTTTATTTGGAATATAAGCTTTTGAGAAATCAAAATATAAATCACCAATCCCGGTCCACATATCCATATCTCTTACTTCCCAATTTTCACTGGAGAAGTTAATGTCCGATATAAAATGTTTTTGTTTTTTATATACATGGTGATAATACTTCCCTTTTGGACTTTTTTTCTTTGATGACTCAACATGAGAATCATATGCTGAATACTTCTCGTTTGATTGGGTTTTTACGAAATCATGATGATCACCATCTACCTCATCATCATCTGAATCAACGTAAATAGAAACGGTTTTTCTACCCGTAAGAATATTCGCACCGATGTAGACTAATATGAGTGGCCAAAGCTTCCACACATCGATGATGCCGAATTCGATATAATCGAAATTTCCCGCCCATAAAAGAACACCATAAACGATTAAAAACGATCCAAACTTCCAGCTCCCAGATTTGTAAGGTATAAAATAATTAGAAAAAGAAACTAAACCAATTAATACAATAATCACAGGCCATGAGTCCCAAACAACATTCGACATTTCCAAGGTAATAATACTTAGATTTTGTAAGATTAGAACTACACCAAATGCTATAAAGATAAGGGCGATTGTCCATTTTGCTAGTCTTGAAAATAATTTATTTAACATTTTACTCACCTACAAATTTTATTCGTCATACACCGTAAATATCCTTTAATAATGCTTTTTAGCCTAATTTAATTAATTCTATCATACTATTTTTATATACTTTTAGTAACATCCTTAAGTTTGTTTTCATCTCAGACTCTAGACTGAGCACCTAATATTTATCTATCTTTTAATTTCTGATATACTCAATTTAATTATTTGGAATGGGAGGTTATACATATGTGGAATAAAGTGTATGAACAAATAGATGGGCTTTATGAACGTATGGTTGAGGATCGCCGCTACTTGCATCAGCATCCTGAACTATCTTTTGAAGAAAAAGAAACATCACGTTTCATTAAAGAACGCTATGATAAATTAGGTATCCCTTATACATCAAATATTGGTGGTTATGGGATTGTTGCAAGAATTGAAGGCGGTAAGCCTGGTAAAACCGTTGCGTTAAGAGCAGACTTCGATGCACTACCGATCCAAGAAGAAAATGACGTCCCATATAAATCAAAAGTGGATGGTGTCATGCATGCTTGTGGTCATGACGGTCATACAGCCAGTTTATTAGCTATTGCTGAAGCTGTTCTACCTTTTAAAGATGAGCTTCAAGGTACGATCGTCCTTCTTCACCAGCCCGCTGAAGAATTTGCACCGGGCGGAGCTAAACCAATGATTGAAGATGGTGCATTAGAAGGTGTCGATGCTGTATTCGGAACACACTTATGGGCTACATCTCCACTACATACAATTGAAAGTAAAAGTGGAGCCTTCATGGGTGGTGCAGATCGTTTTGAAATCATTTTTAAAGGTAAAGGCGGTCACGGTGCGATGCCTCATCAAACTAAAGACCCCGTGATGATGGCAGGTCAAGCAACTGTTGATTTACAACAGATTGTAAGTCGCCGTTTAGACCCACTACATTCAGCTGTGTTAACCATTGGTGTTATGGAAGCTGGAGAAGCGTTCAATGTGATTCCTGACACTGCAAGATTACAAGGAACAGTGCGTTATTTAGATAAAGAGGTTCAAGAACAAATTATTAATGAAATGGAAAAAGTGGTTAAAGGAATAGCAGAAAGCTATGATGCAGATTATGACTTCGACTACGTAAAAGGTTACCCACCTGTTGTGAATCATGAAGCAGAAACGAAGTACTACCTAAACTTAGGTCATGAAATACCAGATGTTAAGGAAGTTAACGACGTTCCTCCCGTTATGGGCGGTGAAGATTTTGCTTATTACTTAGAAGAACGTCCTGGCGCTTTCTTCTTTACAGGTGCTCAAATTGAAGGTCATGATTATCCGCATCATCACCCTAAATTTGATATTAATGAGCAGGCATTACCAATTGCAGCCAAAGCACTAGTACATGGCTATAAAAAGTATCAAGAAGATCATGCATAATTTCATTAAAAGAGCCTCGCGCTTGATTGCGCGAGGCTCTTACTTATTTAAGTTTGACCGCTGTCCCGCTAGCGACAATCATCATCATGCCATCACGTAGAGTTTCAAAATCTAAATCCACACCGATCACAGCGTTCGCTCCTCGGTCTGTAGCTTCCTGCTTCATCTCTTTAATTGCAATTTCTTTCCCTTGATTTAGTTTATTTTCATACTGTGCACTCCTTCCACCTACAACGTCAGTAATACTAGCCATAAAATCTCTAACGACATTAGCACCCATAATGGTTTGACCTGTTACTAAATCTACATACTCTTCAATCTCATGACCTTGAATAGAATTTGTTGTGGTTACAATCACCTATAATCTCCCTTTCCATATTTAGGATATATGTACCAGTTCGACATATAGTTTGAGAATTCCTTTAAGTGGACTGATAAAAGCCCCTTCCTAATACTTCAGATGAATCCATAACAATCACGAACGCCTCATCATCCGCTTCCTTAATCGTTCGTTTTAATTTACTAATTTCCGTTTGGTTTACTACACACATTAGAACAGGACGATCCTGTTCTGTGAAACCACCTTGTGCCGAAATCCTTGTCACACCACGGTCTACTTTTTCATATATCGCTTGCTGAACTTCACGATGTCTGCCTGAAACGATAAGAGTAGCCTTGGTTCGGTTGAAACCCGTTTGTACGAAGTCAATCGACTTACTTGTCATAAATAAGCCAATTAAGGCAAACAAGCCAAGTTCGACATCAAAAACAATGATCGCTGTCAAAACAATCAAGCCATCTATCACAGCTAAACTCGCACCAAGTGATAAATTTGAATACTTATAAATCATTTGTGCGATAAGCGATGTTCCACCTGTTGATGCATCTCCTAAGTAGACAATACCTAATCCAATTCCTACACCAATTCCACCGAAGATTGATGCCAAAATCACCTCTTCAGAAATTGGTTCCATATTTCTTGTTATGTATACGAAAAACGGTAGCACTAATGAACCCGCTACAGAACGTAAGGCAGATCCTTTTCCGATTAAATAAAAAGCTAGAATTAATACAGGTAGATTAACCGCCCAAATAACATAGGCAGGTTCAATATTAAATAGATACTCTGTAATAGTACTAATACCACTAACTCCACCTGCTGCAATATAATTGGGGAGCAAGAATCCATTATACGCAAATGCAACTATTGCAGAGCCTAAAACGATGTAAAATAATTGCTGCCAAATTGGAACTCGTCCATTATGTCTTGTTACCATGTCTGTCTTCCTCTCTACTGTCAAAAACTAAACCTTGATGATTTTAACACTCGAATGTCATTTTGTGAATGACAGTGAATGAACGTATTAACGCACTAAAAGGCTTTTATAATATTATAGACGTTTCATAAGGGCATTTGAAATAATTACGTTTACTATGTGGAAAGCTATTATCTAAAGATCTCTTTAAATAAATTGAATTGTCTAGTATTGAGAAAAATCTTCTAGTAAATTTGCAAAATTGTCTAGTATTTTTTAAATTTTGTCTAGTAAATTTTAAGAATTGTCTAGTAAATTCTTTATTTTGTCTAGTATTGTAGCCAAATTGTCTAGTAAAGCCAAAATTTGTCTAGAAAAACTTATATCAGAAACTATTCGATCATAACGTAATAACCTCACGTTTTTAAAAACGAAATATGGTACATGCCAAGAAATGACATGTACCACTGTGATTAACTCATTTTGCGAATTCGTGATTTTACATAAAAGTTCTCAAACATTAAGGTAAATGCTAATCCGATTCCTCCATAAATCACGGCGCCAATTAAATCACTCACGAATATGAAGAACACAAACAGAACAATGACTTTAAAAAACATCAGAAGAAATATTAACTGATGAACAGCTTTACGGCGTAGCGTCTCGGGCACTGGGTAAAGCTGAATCCAGTCCAATGTTTTATGATGATTGTAAATCGTTATAAACTGAAAGCCAGTCACAAATAAAAACAATACCGCAAAAATAAGTTTTCCCCAAAATAATGGTACCCAGTATATAAAGAATACCGTTAACCCCATTAATCTTAAGTACATTCCAAAATAGTCACCGCTTCTAATAAAAGTAATGAAATATAAATATACAAACGTACTAGATTGATCGAATTTAATTGGCTTAGTGATCAATCGGACAATGGCATGACGCTTCTTAGGTTTACGTTTTAAATCAGGAACATCTGTTGATAAATTAGCCATTCGATAAAATAACTGTAGTCTCGCTTCTTCTTTTTCAATCAACACATCCCAGGGTAGTGAATTTTGTTTAAAAATATTCCAGTAATTCAAGAATGCAACTCCAATAATAAGGAATGCAGCAATACTCACATAAACAAACTCACTATTGACGAGAAAATATACTAGCATCACATTGATGGCTAACCTTACAAGTAAATCTAAAAATTGCAATCTACGGTCGCGCGTTTGGTCCAAAAACCAAACAGCTAGTAAATTAACAACTTTAATTCCTATTAAAATGCCAAGCATAATCAATAAATATTTAGCATTAATATCTGGATAAAGTTTTAAATAAAGCGGGGTAAACACAAATAGAAAAATCGCAATCCAATAGGCCTGTATGACTAAGCTATAAATTATTCCGTTTCTCATATAGGGCTTTAGCCGGTTTTCAATACTTAACAAAAACACCATGTCCGCTTCTTTAAAAAATGTACGTACGGGACTATGGGCTAATAAAAGCCCTAGAACAACTGCCATAATCCAATCAACCGGAAATGTCTCGGGTACACCTTCCAACCATTGTTGGTAAAAATATGCTCCGGCGGCAACGAAGAAGATTAATGCGAATGCTAAATGATCATTAAACATTAATCGTAAATAGCGGCTTAACATTTTAATATGATGGCTAAATCGCTCTTTCCATAATTGATTCGTATCCATTAGGCATCGTCCTTTGTTAATTGAACATAAATGTCATCTAGGCTGGCGTTTGGCATGTTAAAATCTTGTTGTAGTTTCTCGAGAGTTCCGAATGCACGAATTTTACCTTGGTGTAAAATAACAAATCGATCACAGTACTTTTCTGCGGTTGCTAAAATATGTGTTGACATTAATACGCCTGCACCCTGCTCTTTCATTTCATTCATGGTATCTAAATAAGATTGAATACCAAGAGGATCCAGGCCAACAAACGGTTCATCTACGATATATAAAGATGGTTTGACCAAAAACGCACACATAATCATAACTTTCTGGCGCATCCCTTTTGAAAAATGAACTGGAAACCACTTTTTCTTATTATCTAAACGGAACTCTTTTAATAAAAATTCAGTTCTTTTTTGGTAAGTTTCCTCATCAATTCCGTAAGCCATCGCAGTCAATCTTAAATGCTCTTCCAATGTTAGCTCTTCATACAACATTGGCATTTCAGGTATGTAGGCAAACTCTCGCCTGTATTCTTCTAAATCATCTTTAACCGTGAGCCCATTAATACGAATAGACCCTTGTTTAGGGCTCATTAACCCAATAATATGTTTAATGGTTGTACTTTTTCCAGCTCCATTTAAACCAATCAGTCCAACCACTTCACCTTGTTTGACATCAAATGATATTCCGTGCAAAACATTCTGCTGTGTATAGCCACCGACTAATTCTTCGATTCTTAAAAGGTCGCTCATGTTATCCCTCACTTCTTTCTATATCGCTACTGTTTATCATACCAAAAATTTGGTTAGATTTAATAGAAATGACGTATTCTTCTGTTATTCGACATGACCTTACGTTAAAATAAATGGTAAGAATATGCATAAGGAGGACTTAATAAATGTCAGATTGTATTTTTTGTAAAATTATCGATGGAGAGATTCCTTCCGCAAAAATTTATGAGGACGAGCATGTATATGCCTTCTTAGATATTAGCCAAGTAACAGAAGGTCATACTTTACTCATACCTAAAAACCACAAACAAGATATTTATGACCTTGATGAAGAGACAGCATCAAACTTATTTAAAGCCGTGCCAAAAGTTGCTAACGCCATTAAGGCAGCTTATCAGCCCAAAGGTATGAACTTATTAAATAATAACGGTTCTTTCGCAGATCAAAGCGTCTTCCACGTTCACCTCCATTTAATTCCTCGTTACGATGAAAACGACGGATTTAAATCTAAGTGGACGGTTTGGGAAGAATCATCTCCAGAAAAACTACAAGAAATCGCTAAAAAAATTACGGCAGAACTATAAAATCACATCAAATAGACACTAAACAATGTAGTCAAAAACAGTTATAATAATAAGTAACAATGAAAGGAGTCGATACGATGGCAAGTGGGAAATCGTTAGCACTAGGTGTTTTATTTGGCAGTGTTGTCGGAGCTTCTGTTTCGCTACTAACCACACCTAGTTCTGGTGAAGAATTAAGAACAAAAGTTAAGGACCAAAGCGATCGATTACGTGATATAGCTCAGCAAATTAGAGAAGATGGATTAGACCTTAAAAACCAGTTGACTCAGACATCAAAAGAAGGCGCAGCATTATTGAAAGATTTATCCCAAGACATTAAGGTCTCCATTGAAAGCTGGAAAGAAACTATTGAACCACACCAAGAAAGTTTACAGGAACATTTGAAACAAATTGAAGATAGTATTAAAGAGCTTGAAGATAAGCTTAAAGATGATAAAAAACAAGAGGTTTAAGAAAAAGCGTCCGTTTTTAGCGGACGCTTTTTTAGTACAAAAAACTCGGCTGATCCATGATCAACCGAGTTATTAGCTATTATTCAGCTGGTTTTAAGTCTTCAATTGAATCAATATCCATATAAGATGGAACAACGATACCAATTTTAGCACCCTCTAGGTTTGGACCTAGATCTTCAACGCTATCTTTAACTTTTTCGTAGAAGTCAGCATGTGTAAATGGTAACCATGCTGCAGCTGTGGCATCAACATCGCCACTACCTACTGCTTGGAATACAGCAGCAACATCAACAGGTGTAACCGTTACATTAAAGCCTTTTTCTTCCATAGCAATTTTCAGAACACTTGAAGAAGCACGTTCAGAATCCCATGGTGTTGAAGCTAGTTCAACTTCTACACCATCAACGTCTTCAACGCCTTCAAGCCAAGCGTCTACCTTGTCACGATTATCATCTACCCAACGCTGGGCAACTTCATCAATAGAATCACCAGTATCTTGGGATTCATACATGATTTCTTCCATGTCTTCTACATCCCACTCAAACTGATCAAGAAGTTTATAAGCGTTTGGCTTTTCATCCTGTAAACCATTTTTAGCTAAAGTGTTAATATTTTCCGCTTCACCATAAATGCCTTTAGGGTCATCAAGATACTTTAAGTCAGGGAACTTCGCAAATTTCCAATGCGGGTTCCAACCAGTAACAATAATTGGCTCTTCATTAGAAATAGCTTCTTCTAATGCTGTAACCATTGCTGCTGTCGATGATGTTTCTAAAGTCCATCCACTTAAATTTTCATACTCTTCAATAGCTTTTTCAGTAGTTACTGTGATTCCTGCACCAGGTTCAATCCCAGTGATTGTATAATCTACTGCTTCACTATAGTTTGTACCATCATTACTACCGTTATCTGTTCCTTCTTCTGAAGAATCAGTATCTCCACATGCTGCAATTATTAGGAGAAAAGAAATCGCGATTAGGCCTTTGTAAAATAACCTCATGCAATTATTCAACTCCTTCTGTCCACTCAGCTACTTTCTCTTGGTTATTTTCTACCCAATTAGCAGCTGCTTCTTCTGCTGAAGCGCCATCACTAACCTCTAGCATAACTTCTTCCATATCAGCAGTTTCCCAGTTAAATTGGTCTAATACTTTATAAGCGTTTGGAAGGTCTTCTTCTAAACCTTCGCGAACCATTGTTTTAATAACTTCAGCATCACCGAAAGATTTCTCTGGGTCTTCTAAGTATTTAAGGTCATACTTTGCAAATTTCCAGTGTGGAGTCCAACCCGTTACAACAATTGGTTCTTCATTGCTAATAGCTTCGCCTAAAGCAGTAGCCATTGCACCACTTGAAGAAGTTTCTACAGACCAACCTTCAAGTTCTGGGTATGTTTCTACAGCACTTTCAGCTGCCTTTACGACACCCGCACCAGGCTCAATTCCAGTAATTTTTTGGTCTAATTCATCAGCATAATTTTCAAGATCTGAGATTGATTCAACATCCATATATTCAGGAACAACTAAACCAATCTTAGCACCTTCTAAGTTTTCTCCTAAATCTACTAAATTATCTTTATGTTCTTCATAAAGGTCTCCGTGTGTAGCTGGTAACCAAGCAGCTACCATACCATCAGCTTCGCCAGACGCAACCGACTGCCACATAACAGCATTGTCAATTGGAGTGATCGTAACATCATAACCTAAGTCCTCTAAAACTTTACCTACAACATTAGTAGACGCAAGTTCAGAATCCCACTCAACATATACTAACTCAATTTCTTTCCCTTCTCCTACTTGTGCGCTTTCTTCAGAGCCTTCTCCCTGATTTTCCGAGTTACCTTCTTCATTGTCACTTGAACCGCCACAAGCAGCTAGAACAAGTACTAAAGCTAACATAGCTAATAAACTAAGCGATTTCCATGTCTTAAACATGTTTAATCAACTCCCCTTTACAAAATTTTTATATGAAACTTCAAACTTATTGAAGTAACACCCTAAGTTTAATCTTTATTTAAGTTCTGAGTAATACGGTCAATGATAATTGCCAAGATTACAATTCCTAGCCCCGCTACGAAACCTGCACCAGCTTCTGAACGTTGTAATGCAGATAATACGTCACGACCTAGACCAGGTGCACCGATCATAGATGCAATAACAACCATTGATAGAGACAACATAACCGTCTGGTTTACACCAGCCATAATGGTTGTTTTAGCCATTGGCAGTTCAACTTTAAATAGCTTTTGATTTCCAGTTGCACCAAAGGCATCTGATGCTTCAACCAACTCATTAGAAACCTGCCTAATCCCTAAGTTAGTAAAACGTACCACAGGTGGTGTTGCAAAGATGAATGACGCAAATACACCTGGTACCATACCGATTCCGAAAAATACGACAGCAGGGATTAAATAAACGAAGGCTGGCATTGTTTGCATAAAGTCTAATACTGGTTTAATAATGGCCTCTGCAATCGAGCTCTTAGACATCAATATCCCAACTGGAATACCGACAATGACCGAAATCGCACTTGAGACTAATACAAGTGTAAAAGTAAACATTAATTGTTCCCAAAGTTGTTGGTTATAAATAAAAAGTAATCCAAGTAGAGTAAATATTGGTAGTGCAATTCGTTTACCAGAAATAAAGAATGCAATAACTACCATAATAGCAATGATAATAATAGCTGGTACTCCAGCTAAAAGGTCAGCGAAACCTTCAATAAAATCACCGAAGTCATTTTTAATCGGATCAAAGAACCAACTAAAGGTATCTGTTATTTTTTCTACGGCTGTATCAACCCATTCGGCTACTGGAATAGTATCACCGAAGAATTCTTGAAATGATGTCATAAAACTAAGTACAGTTAAGCCTAATATATTAGTTATCATCTCCGTTCACCTCGTTTCCATTCGCCAATGCTGCAATCACTGCACCACGCACAATAATGCCACGTAACTTCCCTTCTTCAACAACAGCTACAGGTACAGGAGCATCATGAATTAAATCAAAAATATCTTGAATTGCTGTATCTTTTTCAACTTTTGGCATATCAGTACGTAAAATTTCGTTTAAAGCATTCTTCTCTTGCTTTCTAGCTTCAGAAACATCATCAGCTGTTACATAACCTTTTAAATTACGAGAACGGTCGACGACGTAAATACTTGATAGTCCTTGTTCACGAATTCGCTCTAAAGCTACACGTGGACCGTGCTTATCAATATCGACTGTCTCAGGGCGTTTCATAATTTTTTCTGCTGTTAGTACTTTAGAACGATCCACATCTTCAACGAATTTCTCAACATAATCATTAGCTGGATTAATGAGAATTTCTTCAGGAGAACCGATTTGAACAATCGACCCATCTTTCATTAACGCAATACGGTCACCGATACGTAATGCTTCATCCAAGTCGTGTGTAATAAAGACGATTGTTTTTTGCATTTTCTCTTGTAAATCTAGTAACTCATCCTGCATATCTTTACGAATTAATGGATCTAATGCAGAAAATGCTTCGTCCATTAATAATACTTCTGGATCATTAGCAAGTGCACGTGCTAAACCAACACGCTGCTGCATACCACCTGATAATTGACTAGGAAGTTGATCCACAAAGCTACCCAAACCAACAAGTTCTAAAGCTTCTCTAGCCTTTTTAGAACGTTCGTCTTTAGAAACACCTTGAATTTCTAAACCGAATTCTGTGTTTTCCAATACGCTTCTAAATGGAAATAGTGCGAATTTCTGAAACACCATACTCATTTTTTCACGGCGTACTTTGCGGAGAGATTCTTTATTCATTTTCGCTAATCTTTCTCCGTCAACTTCGACTTCACCTTCTGTAGGTTCAATCAATCTATTAAGCAAACGTACTAATGTAGATTTACCACTTCCTGATAAACCCATAATTACGAATACTTCACCTTCTTCAACTTCGAAGTTAGCTCGATTGACACCGACCGTACAACCCGTTTTTTCAAGGATTTCTTCTTTAGAATAACCTTCGTCTAATAACTTCTGTGCCTCTTTCGTTTTTTTTCCAAAAATCTTGGATAAATTATTTACTTTAATGACTGGCACATTCCTTCACCTCTCTTTGTCTGACTTTTATCTCATAGTTTTGTCATCTTCTGTAAACACTCTGTAACAAATTCACCCTTTCAACTATAAGGTTTAGTTCAGTATTTTTCAAACTTAATGAACAGTGATTTCAGTTTATTAAGTTTGTAAAATTTAAACTTAACAAACTTGAGTAGCTAAATGATTAAATTTACTCTTAAATACTTCGTTTTACTACCAGATGTAAAAGTTTGAAATTAAAATATTTTATTGTAAAGTGGAGAATAGATTTCGCAAAGGAGGCCATTTAAAGACTGTTATGGACAAACCTACCTCTGAACAATTTGAACACATAAATAATCAATTAATCTCAGAGTTTTCTAAGACCCTAGAAATGTTTTCATTAAATCAAACAGAAGCCCAGCTATTTGTCACCTTATTTTTCAATGATGAGCCGATGACCTTAGATGATATGAAAGACGCCTTAGGTAGAAGCAAAACTGCTATGAGTAATGCAACAAGAACATTGCTAGATTTCAATCTAATTGAAAGAGTATTTATCAAAGGTGCACGTAAAGATCTCTATCAAGCTAAAAAAGATTTATATGATAAATTCATGAAAACCTATGTAAGTCGATGGCTATCTGCAATTGACCAGCAATTAAGTAGCTTAGACTCCATTCAAAGTCAAGTACAAGAGTCGAATATTAATTCAGATAGTCTAGACAATAAATTAACTGAAGCGATTAAATTTCACAGATCGCTAGAAGAAGTTTTTAAGCAAATTAGTCAATATGACCAGTAGTAAATATCCGCCCGTAGAACGGGCGGTTTTAGTTTCGCCCTATAAGGGCACATTACCAACATGCCCCTAAAGGGTCAACCGTTTAATCTCTGCTCTAATTTTTGAACGGATCTACATATTCACGCTTACTCATGTGGTCGCGCAATCGATCTTCTGCTTCCTGATTTTTGATATAATT